>JBKJTX010000439.1:0-11334 GCA_046590315.1 Ramlibacter sp.
GCGCTTCGAACTCGCGCGGGAACACGGTCTTGTACGACTCGAGCGCGGCGATGGCGATCTCCTGGTCGCCGATCAGCGGCAGCAGCGCTTGACCCAGGCAAAACAGGTTCCAGTACGCGACATTGGGCTGCTTGTTGAAAGCGTAGCGGCCCTGCTCGTCGCTGTGGTTGCAGATGTGGCCGGGGTCGAATGCGTCGAGGAACTGGAACGGGCCGTAGTCGATGGTGAGGCCCAGGATGCTCATGTTGTCGGTGTTCATTACCCCGTGGCAGAAGCCCACCGCCTGCCACCTTGCAACCATCGCGGCCGTGCGTTCGCTCACCTGTTCCAGGAAGGCCGCATAGGCGTTGCCCGCGAACTTGTCTGTGGCGCGACATGCCGGAAAGAACTTGTCGATGATGTAGTCCGCCAGTTGGCGCAGCTCTGTGTATTGCTCGCGCGCCGAGAAGTGCTCGAAATGTCCGAAGCGCACGAAGCTCGGGGCCACACGCGTCACCACAGCGGCCGTTTCGATCTCCTCGCGGCGCACTGGCGCGTCGGAGCCCGTGACCATCAGCGCGCGGGTGGTCGGGATGCCCAAAGCGTGCATAGCTTCAGAAGCCAGAAACTCGCGAACGCTGGAGCGCAGCACCGCCCGACCGTCGCCCATCCGCGAATAGGGGGTGCGACCGCTGCCCTTGAGCTGGAACTCCATGGGGCCGGCAGGGGTATCCGCTTCACCAAGCAGAATGGCTCGGCCGTCGCCCAGTTGACCGGCCCAGACGCCGAACTGGTGGCCGCTGTAGACAGTCGCGACTGGAGCAGCCCCGGGCAAGGGCTGATTGCCGGTCAATGCTTCCACAGCCCCAGCCGTCACCAGATCCTTCCGACAAAAGCCCAGTTCGAGAGCGAATTGGTCATTCAAACAGACCAAGTAGGGTGAGGGCAGGGGCCCGGGCGCGAGCTCGGTGGAGAATGCTGGCCCCAACCGTGCAAAACTGTTACGCCACACCAGCCTCAGGTCCAACTGGGATGGCGGTGCCTCGACAAGATGATCCATTTTGGTATTGTCCCCGGTTCAACAAGGTCTCGGGCGGGCAAGGGCAACGTTGCCAACGGTTGCGCTGGCTGGCCGAATGTCGATAATCGCTGCAAAAGGTTTCCAGGGAAGGACCATATGAGCGATCTATCGAGCCCGCGGCAATGGCCGGACGTTCCGTTGCCAATAATCAACTATGGCGATGGGCTTGCCGAGGCGAAGCCCGGGATGCGGCAACAATTCCAAGTGGATGGATTGAGGTTCAAGCTGATTCGTTCGGCTGAACAGATTGCAGAGGTTTTACCTTTGCGCCGTTCAATTCCTCTCCCCGCAGCGGCGCTGGCCGACCCAAATTTCGCTGCCATGGAAAAAAAAAGGATGAACTCGGAATGGTCGGCGCCTTTGAATATGGTGGCCGGCTCGTCGGCACAATGCGTGCCTTGCCACTAGGCAAGGGGATTGCCCACTGTGAAGCGATGCTGATGCGGCAACCGCACCTGCCGGACAGGCTGCTTGAAGGCGGGTGGGAAATCGGCCGCTTGGTGTTCACGCCCGAGTACCGTGGGGGTTATGACGGCCTGAAGCGCTGCATGCAGCTGGCGTTCCTCTACCTGGTGGCCCACGCAGATTTCAGGCACGGCTTCGCTTTGTGCACGCCCGCGCTGGCTCGCCTCTACCACCGCTTTGGCTTCGTCGTGTTGCGCGGCGATGCGGCCACCGCGGGTGCGGATAGGTTTTCGCTTATCCATGGCCCTGTGCCAGACGTGCTGAATGCGCTGGCGGGCCAACCGCTGGCTGCCAAGCAACATTTGGCGCCATGAACTTGTGGCGTTACCTCTTCCGGCACTACGAGGCATACCACGCGTATGGACCACCGCGGCTGAAGTACGCGGGATATTTCGGGTTAGTGGCGTTCAGCGCTTTTTACTTTCTGCGCTTTACGCGTACCAACGCGCAGCCTTACGAGGACGTTGTGTTTCGGCTCGCCGGCATCGTGCTGTTCGCGTTGCTGGCGCTGAAGGACCGCTGGCCGGATCGCCTTAAAGGCTATTACATAGGCTACTCGTACGGAGTGACCTTGTACGGTCTGCCTTTCTTCGCGATTCTCACCGCCTTGCAGCGCGGCGGTGGCGTGCCGTCGATGTCGAACATCTTCATCGTACTGTGCCTGCTGGTGCTACTGACTGACTGGCGCAACACGCTGGCTATGTTGCTCCTCGGGACGGCGGCCGCCGTGCTGGCCTACATCGCGACCGCCACCGATCCCCGCATCCCCATGGATTTGGTCGCGCAACTGCCCGCCTTCGCCCTCATCGTCATCGGGGGCAGTCTCTTCAAGTTTTCGACCGAGCAAATCGACGCCGAGCGGAAGTTGCGGGCCACTCAGGCGCTGGCAGGATCCATTGCGCACGAAATGCGCAATCCGCTCATTCGCATCAAGCACAACCTCGAAAGGATGCAGCACGCCCTGCCGCCGCCCACGACCTCCGGCAAGGCGCAGGCGATTGATGGCGCTCAGGCCGACGCTTTGTACCGCCACCTCGCGGAAAGTGAAGTCGCGGTCAAGCGCGGGCTCCAGGTCATCGCAATGACCCTGGACGAAGTGAGCGCCAAACCAGTCGACCACGGTGCGTTTGTCTATCTTTGGGCGGCCGAGGCCACGCGCAAGGCCCTGCAGGAATACGCTTTTGAAAGCGAAGAGGAAGCGGAGCGAGTCAGGATCCAGGTTGATGACGACTTCACTTTTCGGGGTGACGAAACAGCGTACCTCTTCGTCATCTTTAACCTGCTCAAAAACGCGCTCTACTACTTGCCCGCCTATCCGCGTGTGCGGGTGACGCTCACGGTCGGCCAGCAACAGGTGACAGTGCACGACACGGGTCCAGGCATGACGGCGGCAGCCGCGGCCAGCCTTTTTCAGCCATTCACGTCCGCAGGGAAGACGGGCGGCACAGGACTCGGCCTGGCCTATTGCCGCCGCGTCATGCAGGCGTTTGGTGGTGAAATCTTCTGCGAGTCGGTAGAAGGTGAGTCTACGCAGTTCGCGCTTCGATTCCCGCCGGTTGCGCCCGATGAGAGGCACGCCCGCCACCTCGATGCGCTTGAGCGCGCACGCGGCGCATTCCTCGGTAAGCGAATCCTGATCGTTGACGACGACGCGGCGCAACGCCTGACGACCCGCCACAAGCTCCAGCCCCTCGGCGCAGAAATCGAGCAGGCCGCGGATGGCCAGCGCGCCCTCGCCGCACTGGCCCGGCAACACTACGACCTCGTTCTGTTGGACCTGAACATGCCCGTGCTCGACGGCTATGAAGTCGCTCACAACGTGCGACACGGTGATGCTCCGTTGAACCGCCACGTCCCCATCGTGGCCTACACCAGTGAGCCGGCGTACCTCGCGGTGGTCAAGACGCGCAAAGCCGGTATGGACGGGTTCGTCGCGAAGCCGTGCGCGCAGCACGAACTGGTGCAAGTGCTCCACGAGGCCCTGGTGCGGTGCGCATCGCGCGCGCAGCCCGGCATGCTCCTCGCGGGGCGGCGCATCCTGCTGGCCGACGACAGCCCGCACAATCGCAAGTCCGTTTCCGCCTATTTGAAGCACGCGGGAGCAGTCGTCGTCGAAGCCGGCCATGGGCGCGCCGTGTTGGAGCAGTTGCAACTCCCAGGTCAATTCGACGCCGTTCTGATGGACATCAATATGCCTGGCATGGACGGACTGGAGACTGCGTCCGCCATTCGTGCGGCCGACGGACCGTGGCGAACGGTACCTATCGTGGCACTGACCGCGCATTCCGATGACCATACGGTGCGGGCCGCACAGCTCGCTGGCATGACCGACTTCATCGTCAAACCTGTTGAAGCGGCGGTGCTTTACCAAAAGCTCGCCTCCTTGGTGAGCGGCACCCTGGCCGTTGCGGTGCCGTTGCGGCCTACGTTCAACCCGGTTGCTGCGGTTCCCGCAGACACACTGCTCAACGTCGAGCGCCTGGAAAGCTACGCCCGCATCGGCATGTTGGAAGAGCTTTTGAACGACTATCTGCCAGAGATCGCCGCGCTCGTCATTCGACTCGAAAACCGTTTCGAAGCCGGTGACTTTCAGGGCAGCCTCGAAGTGCTCCACTCGCTGCTTGGCATGAGTGGCGAGGCCGGGGCTCAGGCCTTGTACCAGTCGGTGCGCCGAGCTTATGTCCCCATGGTTGAGACGCGGGCGTGGCCGCCCGAAAATGGTTTCGTCGTTCGCATCGCCGCGCTGGCGTCGGAAACCCAGCGCGCGCTCAAGGCCTATGGTGCCGACCACACCAGTGCGTGAGCGGCGCGTGCCGCCAACCCCGCCTGAAACTCGCCATGCTCATTCCAGTGGCATCTGAGACTGTGCTTTTTGTCGACGACGAGGCGAGCTCGCGCAAATGGTTCGCCCGTGCCTTCTCGAACGAATTCAATGTTGTGACGGCGGCAGGCGCATCGGAGGCGCTCGAAATGCTCGGCCAACGCGAACACGAGTTCGCGGTGCTCGTGACGGACTACCGGATGCCCGAGCGCGACGGCATGAAACTGCTGCGCGCAGTACAGCGCGACTTCAGGCATGTCGTGCGCCTGCTCGCGACGGCCTATGCCGAGAAAGACGTGGCCATCGCCGCAGTCAACCAGGGCAAGGTCCTGCGCATCCTGGAGAAGCCTCTGGACGAGACGCAAACCCGGGGCGCGTTGCGCGAAGCCGCAGCGCTCTATCGCGCACAAGCAATGGAGCGGGCCATGAACGAAGGCCGCGTGGCAGCGTTGCGCGAAACGCTGGGCTTCCTCGCGCACGAGCTCAACACCCCCCTTGCAACAGTACGCGGGTGCGTCAGTTCGGTGGCGCAGCGCTACCGGGCCGACGCGCGGCAGGCGGGGGTCGCCGTTTTTTCAGAAGACCATCCCGGCGAACTTCTGGCCGCCCTCGAGCGCGCCGAGCGTCGCGCGCTTTACTGCCAGTCATTGGTGTCGACTTTCGTCCAGTCGGCGCGCGATGCCTATCCCGGGTCTGCACCCCAAAGCGTCAGCGCGTCCTCGCTGGTTTCGTCGCTGCTCGACGAATTTCCCTTCGAGGAAGATGAGCGGGGTCGGCTCAGCAGCCGCGTCTTAGCAGACTTCAACTTGCCGGGACGGCGCGATCTGCTCTATCTCGTGCTGTGCACGCTCGCCAAGAACGCGCTGATCGCAATGCGGGGGTTGGCCGGCGCGGCCCTGCGCATCGAGGTTGGCGTCGACGGCGGTGCCGCCGCGCGGCGGCCGTGGATCCGGTTCGTTGACAGCGGGCCTGGCATTGCGCCGGAGGTCGCTGCCAAGCTGACGAAAGAGCCGGTGACGACTCGCGCCGACAGCGGAGGCAATGGGATGGGGTTGATGTTCTGCCAGCGCGTGATGCAGTCCATTGGCGGCGACATCCAGATCGTTTCGAGCCCAGGCGCCGGAACGACCGTCGCCCTTCACTTCAAGGCGCTCTAGAAGTCGCGGGAGCAATGTCCGGAGCGTGATCCGCTCGCCGGGGCCGGAAGGCACTACGATAGAGCCCGACTACATGCCCCAGGAGTACCCATGCTCGGTTTGATGCAAGAACAGCCCCTGCTGATTTCCTCGCTGATCGATTTCGCCGAACGCCACCACGGCGACGCCGAGATTGTCTCGAGGCGAATCGAAGGCGACATTCATCGGTATACGTGGGCCGGCGTCGCCGCGCGCGCGCGGCAGGTCGCCAACGCGCTCGACGGCATGAACCTGCTGTTTTCCGACCGCGTCGCCACGCTGGCCTGGAACGGGTACCGCCATCTGGAGTTGTACTTCGGCGCCAGCAGCTCCGGTCGCGTACTACACACCATCAATCCGCGCCTGCACCCGGACCAGATCGCCTGGATTGCCAACCACGCCGAAGACCAGGTGCTGTGCTTTGACCTCACGTTCTTGCCGTTGGTGCAGGCGATTCACGCCAAGAGCCCGACCATCAAGCAGTACGTCGCGCTTTGCGACGCCGACAAGCTGCCCCAGGACAGCGGCATCCCCAACGTCGTTGCGTACGAATCGTGGATTGGCGGGCAGCCGACGACCTACGAGTGGCCCTCGTTCGATGAAAACTCGGCGTCCAGCATGTGCTACACAAGCGGCACCACGGGCAACCCCAAAGCGGCCCTGTACAGCCATCGCTCGACCATCCTGCACGCCTACGCGGCGGCCTTGCCCGACGTGATGTGCATCTCGGCGCGCGATTCCATCCTGCCTGTGGTGCCAATGTTCCACGTCAACGCATGGGGAATTCCCTATTCAGCTGCGCTGACCGGAGCGAAGCTGGTGTTCCCCGGCGCGGCCATGGACGGCAAGTCGATCTACGAGCTGATCGAGGCCGAGAAGGTCAACTACGCGGCCGGCGTGCCTACGGTGTGGCAGATGCTGCTGGGCCACTTGAAGCCGAACAACCTGCGCTTTTCCACGCTCAAGCGCACCGTGATCGGCGGTTCGGCGTGCCCGCCAGCCATGATCACTGCTTTCCAGGAGGAATACGGCGTCGAAGTGCTGCATGCCTGGGGCATGACGGAGATGAGCCCGCTGGGCACGCTGTGCACCCTGAAGAACAAGCACCTTGTGATGCCGCCGGAAGAGCAGATGAAGATCCGGCTGAAGCAGGGCCGGGCGATTTATGCGGTCGACATGAAGATCGTCGACGCGGACGGGCAGCAGCTGCCTTGGGATGGCAAGGCGGCGGGCGATCTGCATGTGAAAGGGCCCTGGATCATCCGGGAATACTACAAGGGGGAGGGCGGCGATCCGCTGGTCGACGGCTGGTTTCCTACGGGAGACGTGGCCAGTATCGACTCCGACGGCTACATGCAGATCACCGACCGCAGCAAGGACGTCATCAAGTCTGGCGGCGAGTGGATCAGCTCGATCGACGTCGAGAACATCGCGGTCGCGCATCCGGCCGTGGCCATGGCAGCCTGCATCGGTGTGAAGCATCCGAAATGGGACGAGCGGCCGATCGTTGCCGTGGTGAAGAAGCCCGGTGCCGAAGTGACCCGTGAGGAACTGCTGCAGTTTTACGAGGGCAAGACCGCCAAATGGCAGATCCCCGATGACGTGGTGTTCGTCGACGCCCTTCCGTTGGGGGCGACCGGCAAGATACTCAAGACTCGCCTGCGCGAGATGCTCAAGGCGTACAAGCTGCCCGGCAGTTGAAGCACCGCCTTGGGGCAGCTGCATTGCAGAATCCGTCTAACAGCTGCGCTAGAGTTGTCGCCTGTGCGATAGAAAACCCCTTTCTTACGGGCAATCCCTGAGCGCTGCACTGCACAAAAATTGGTACCCTGCGCACTGATGATTCACAAGGAGACATGATGAAACTCGCCTTCAAAACAATTGCCGTTGCTTCCCTCATTGCCATGTCCGGCATGGCTTTCGCCCAGAAGGGCGAAACCGTGCGTATCGCATTCATGGACGGCCTCTCCGGTGCCTTCGGCAACGTGGGCCAGAACCAGCTCAAGAGCTGGCAATTCGTTGCCGAGCGGTATTCCGGCGACAAGAACGCAGCAGGCGTCAAGTACGAGGTGGTCGGGTTCGACACCAAGGGCTCGCCCCAGGAAAGCCTGAACACGCTGAAGGCCGCCATTGACCAGGGCTTTCGCTACGTCGCGCAGGGCAACAGCTCCGCGGTCGCAGCTGCCATCATGGATGCGGTCGCCAAGCACAACGAGCGCAATCCCGGCAAGGAAGTCGTCTACCTCAATTACGCAGCGGTGGACCCGGCGCTCACCAACGAGAAGTGCGATTACTGGCACTTTCGCCTGGACGCCGACACCAGCATGAAGATGGAGGCGCTGACCACGTTCATGAAGGACCAGCCGAAGGTCAGCAAAGTGTTCCTGCTGAACCAGAACTACTCGCACGGCCAGCAGGTCGCCAAGTACTTCAAGGAAGGCATGGCCCGCAAGCGGCCCGACGTGAAGATCGTCGGCGAAGACCTGCATCCGATCGCGCAGGTCAAGGACTTCTCTCCCTATGTCGCCAAGATCAAGCAGTCAGGCGCCGATACCCTGGTCACCGGCAACTGGGGCACCGACCTCACCTTGCTGGTGAAGGCCATGAACGACGCCGGCCTCAAGCTGCCGATGTACACCTACTATGCAGGCGTGACAGGCACGCCGACGGTGTTGGCGGCCGGCGGTGACAGCGAGGTCTACGTCATCGCCTACGGGCACTCCAATCACCCGGGTGAGCTGGGCCAGATCGGCGCCGATTTCAAGAAGAAGTTCAACGACGACTTCTACACATTCGCCATCTACAACGGCATCCAGCTGATGAGCGGCGCGATCCAGAAAGCCAAGTCGACCAACCCGGTGGCAGTGGCGAAGGCGCTGGAAGGCATGCAGGTCAAGAGTTTCGCCGGCGATGTGACGATGCGCGCCGCGGACCATCAACTCCAGCAATCGATGTTCGTCACCAAGTGGCAGAAGGTGGACAAGAAGTACCCGTACAGCGTCGAGAACACTGGCTACGGGTTCGTGCCGATCAAGCAGATGGACGCGTACGTTGCCAGCACGCCGACCAGCTGTCAGATGAAGCGCCCGTCAGCATCCTGATCCGGCGGCGCTCATAGCCGGGATTGCCCAAGCCATCCCGGCTTTTTTTCGCCCGCTTGCGTTTTCCTCGGGGCTTTCACCAATAACGAATGGGTTAGTAGATGGAGTTCTTCACGATATCGCTGTTGAACGGCATCAGCTACGGGCTGCTGCTGTTCATGCTCAGCTCCGGCCTCACGCTGATCTTCAGCATGATGGGGGTGCTCAATTTTGCGCACGCCAGCTTCTACATGCTGGGTGCCTACTTTGCTTACAGCACGACCCGGTACCTGGGGTTCTGGCCGGCGCTTTTCGTCGCGCCGCTGCTGGTGGGAATTCTCGGCGCCCTGTTCGAAAAGTATTGTCTGCGCCGCGTTCACAAATTCGGCCATGTGCCTGAACTGCTGATCACTTTCGGCCTGTCCTTCATCATGCTGGAGATGGTCCAGCTGATCTGGGGCATCAGTTCGGTTGACTACCGCGTTCCGGCCGAGCTCAGCGGGCCGTTGTTCACGCTGTATGGCACCCAGTTCCCCATGTATCGCGGCTTCATGATGTTCGTCGCCGTGCTGATGCTGATCGCGATCTGGCTGCTGCTCACGCGCACCCGAGTCGGGCTGGTGATTCAGGCGGCGCTGACCCATCCCGACACCGTGGAGGCCCTGGGCCACAACGTGCCGCGGGTCTTCATGCTGGTATTCGGTGGCGGTGCGGCGCTGGCCGGACTGGCGGGAGTGATAGGGGGCAATGCCTTCGTGACCGAACCCGGCATGGCGACCACCGTCGGCTCCGTCATCTTCGTGGTGGTGGTGGTCGGTGGCATGGGTTCGCTCTCGGGCGCATTCGTCGCCTCGCTGCTCATTGGCGTCATCCAGACCTTTGCCGTGGGTGTCGACAGCTCGCTGATGGGGGCTGCCAGCGTGGTTGGCCTGAACGTGACGCCCGAGACATTCGGCTATCCGGTCTTGAAACTCAAGATCAGCCAGATCGCGCCCATCCTGCCGTATCTGTTCCTCGTGCTGATCCTGATCTTCCGGCCCAAGGGCCTGCTCGGAACACGGGAGGGATGACATGACAAACGAGCACATCGCAGAACCGCTCCAAGCAAGCGCGGGCACCCGGGTGGGGCAGAGTAGCCACCCTGGCGGCAAACGTGGGGGCGCAATGTTCTACGCGTTCAAGCCCCTCAACATGGGCCGGTGGATTGTCTGGTCGCTGTTCGCCCTGCTCTTGGCGGTCGTTCCGCTGATCTTCACCAGCAGCTTGTCGCAGACCATGCTCAGCCAGATGGGAATCGCCATCATCGTCTGCCTGTCGTACAACATGCTGCTCGGGCAGGGTGGCATGCTCAGTTTCGGCCACGCCGTGTATTCCGGTCTCGGGTCGTTTCTCGCGATTCATACGCTCAACCTGGTCAGCAAGGACGGCTGGCCTATTCCCGTCAGCCTAATACCCATCGTGGGCGGCCTCTCGGCGATGGCCTTCGCGGTGCTGTTCGGCTATGTGACCACCAAGAAGGCGAACACCCCGTTCGCGATGATCACGTTGGGCGTGGGAGAGCTGGTCTGGGCAATGTCACTGATGTTTCCCGAGTTCTTCGGCGGCGAAGGCGGGATCAACAGCAATCGGGTCGCGGGCCCCAAGCCTTTCGGAATTACCTTCGGCCCGCAGATCCAGCTCTACTACCTGATCGCGATCTACACCTTTGCGTGCACCGCTCTGATGTTCGCTTTCACGCGCACGCCGTTGGGCCGCATGCTCAATGCGGTGCGCGACAACCCGGAGCGGGTGGAGTTCGTCGGCTACGACACGCAGAAAGTGCGCTACCTCGCTTTCATCATTGCCGCATTCTTCGCGGGCATCTCCGGGGGGTTGGCAGCGCTGAACTTCGAAATCGTGACCTCGGAAGTGGTGGGCGCAGGGCGTTCGGGCGTCTACCTCCTCTTCACTTTCCTGGGCGGAGCGACGTTTTTCTTCGGGCCCATCATCGGCGCCATCCTCATGGTGATTGCATTCGTCCTGCTGTCGGAATTCACCAAGGCATGGCTGCTGTACCTCGGCCTGATCTTCCTGTTCATGGTGATGTACGCGCCGGGCGGCCTTGCCAGCCTGATCATGATGAACCTTCGCGTCGCGGCATTCGGCAGGCTCAAGGAGCTTTGGCTCAGCTACATTGTTCTTGCGGTCACGGTGCTGATCGCACTTCTGGGCGCCGGCGCAATGATCGAAATGGTGTACCACTTGCAACTGAACGCCGCCCTCGGGCCGGAGCTCAAATTCCTCGGCGCAACCTTGAACTCCCAGGGCGTCCAGAGCTGGTTCGGCTCGGCCTTCGTCATGCTGTCCGGCCTGGGCCTCTTCGAGCTGACGCGCCGCCACTTCAAGCGCCAGTGGAGCGAAATCCAGGAGTTCATCGAAAACGAAAGCAAACGGAGGGAGGCACTATGAGCTCCCATGCCCTCGAACTCAAGAACCTGCGCAAGAGCTTCGGCAAGACCGAGATCATCCGCGACGTCAGCCTGGCCGTAAGCCAGGGCGAACGCATCGGCGTGATCGGGCCGAACGGCGCGGGCAAATCCACGCTTTTCAACCTGATCAGCGGCCGATTCGCACCTACCAGCGGTGAAGTCCTGCTGCAGGGACACCGCATCGACGGAAAGCGCCCGTTCGAGATCAACCGGATGGGCCTGTCGCGCAGCTTCCAGATCACCAACATTTTTCCCAAACTTTCTG
>JBKJTX010000480.1:0-6541 GCA_046590315.1 Ramlibacter sp.
CCACTTCTTTGGCCAGAACGCCGAACTGGCACGCCTGGCCCAGGGCATGACCGACGAGCAGATCGATCGCTTGAAGCGTGGCGGACACGACCTGGTGAAGATCCACGCCGCTTACGCCGCGGCTGCCGCGCATCGTGAGCAGCCCACGGTGATCCTGGCGCACACCAAGAAGGGCTACGGCATGGGTGCGGCCGGCCAGGGCAAGATGACCACGCACAGTCAGAAGAAACTGGACGAGGGCGCGCTGATCGCGTTCCGCAACCGCTTTAACTTGCCGCTTTCGGACGCACAGGCGACCCATCTCGAATTCTTCAAACCGGCTGATGACAGTGCGGAGATGCGCTACTTGCACGCTCAGCGGGCGAGGCTTGGGGGCTATTTGCCGCGACGGCAATCGACGTCGCCGGTGCTGCCGGTGCCGGTGCTCGCTTCGTATGCCAGCTTCGCGACCGCGGCAGCCGGCAAGGAGATGTCCACCACGATGGCCTTCGTGCGGTTGCTGGGCAACTTGTTGAAAGACAAGGAGCTGGGTCCGCGCATCGTGCCCATCGTTGCCGACGAAGCGCGCACCTTTGGCATGGCCAACCTGTTTAAGCAGGTCGGCATCTATTCGAGCGTGGGCCAACGCTACGAACCGGAAGACATTGGCTCGGTGCTCTCGTACCGCGAGGCGCTAGATGGGCAGATCCTGGAAGAAGGCATAAGCGAAGCCGGCGCCCTTGCCAGCTGGACGGCCGCTGCCACCAGCTACAGCGTGCACGGCGTGCCGATGCTGCCGTTCTACATCTATTACTCGATGTTCGGCTTCCAGCGCGTGGGCGATGCGATCTGGGCGGCGGCGGACCAGCGCTCTCGCGGCTTCCTGCTGGGCGCGACGTCGGGCCGTACGACCTTGGGCGGCGAAGGCTTGCAACACCAGGACGGCTCGTCGCATCTCGTCGCGGCAACCATTCCCAATTGCAAGGCCTACGACCCAGCCTTTGCCGGCGAGATGGCGGTGATCATCGACCACGGCATGCGTGAAATGCTGGTGGAGCAGCAGGACGTCTTCTACTACGTGACGCTCATGAACGAGAACTACGCGCAGCCCGATCTGCCCAAGGCCGCGCACGAGGGGGTGATCCGGGGGGCCTACCGATTCGCAAGCTATGGCGAAGGAAAACCGCGCATCACGCTGATGGGTTCGGGCGCGATCCTGACCGAAGTGATCAAGGCGGCGCAGCTATTGGCGGAGGAAGGGATCGCATCAGAAGTCGTGAGTGTCACCAGCTGGAGCGAGCTCGCGCGCAATGGTATCGGCTGCGAACAGCGTGCCCTGCGCGGTGAATCGCACATCGAGCCCTACATCCGCGAGCTGCTGGCGGACGGCGCAGGACCCATCGTCGCTGCGACCGACTATGTGCGCAGCGTGGCGGAATCGGTGAGGGCCTTCCTGCCCGCGGGCCGGCGCTATGTCACCCTGGGCACGGACGGCTTCGGGCGCAGCGACACCCGCGCCGCATTGCGCGAATTCTTCGGCGTTGACGCGGGCCACATCGTCCGCGCTGCCCAGCATGCGCTGTAACATCCCGGGATGACTTCCCACTTCTGGGCCGATCTCACCACCCGCGATTTCGCGCAGATCGATCCCGCGCGCGCCGTAGCGGTCCTGCCCCTGGGCGCGACCGAGCAGCATGGCCCGCATCTCCCGCTGGCCGTGGACCAGGCATTGATCGATGGCGTGGTCGCGGCCGCTTTGCCGCAGTTGCAGGCAGGCCTTCCGGTGTGGGTGCTGCCGACGCAGCAGGTGGGTTACAGCCCCGAGCATTCGGCATTCGCAGGCACCCTGACCCTCGGGTACGAGACCGTGCTGCGAAGCTGGATCGAGTTGGGCGAATGCGTCGCCCGTGCCGGTGTCAAGAAGCTTCTGCTGCTGAACTCACACGGCGGTCAGGTCAGCCTGATGGACATCGCCGCACGCGAACTGCGCGCACGGTCCCAGTTGATCGTTTACAGCTGCAGTTGGTGGAATCTGCCCTTGGGTGATGCCGTGAACAGCTTGTTCAGCTCCGAAGAGCATCGTTTCGGCGTGCACGGCGGCCAGATTGAGACGTCGATGATGTTGGCGCTGCAGCCGCAGCGTGTGCGCATGGATCAGGCGCAAAACTTCCAGTCGACCTCGCAGGCCCGGGCAAGCCAATACCCGATCCTCGGCAACGGCCGCAGCGCCAAGCTGGGATGGCACATGCAGGACTACAACGCCCAGGGCGCGGCTGGCAATGCCGCCGCTGCGACGGCGGAGAAAGGCCGCGCGGTTCTTGACGCCGCCGGCCGCCAACTCGCGCTCTTGCTGCAAGAGCTGTCGGTCCTGCCGCTTTCGACACTCGTCGACAAGCCGGTCTCCTAGTCGCCGTACCTGCCGGCACTCATGGGGATCAAAGTCGTGGAAGTCGGGCAGGGCTTCCTGAAAGCGGAGCTCGAAGTGCGCCAAGCGCTCTTCGCCCCCAACGGATTCCTGCATGCGGGCACGGTGGTCACGCTGGCGGACACGGCCTGCGGTTATGGCTGTTCAGCGCACCTGCAGCCCGGCGCCAAGGGGTTTACCACCATCGAACTCAAGAGCAATCACCTGGGCACTGCGCGCGACGGCGTGATCGAGGTCGTGGCCAAGGCCAGCCACACGGGCCGGACGACGCACGTGTGGGACGCCGAGGTCAAGCACCGGGGAACAGGCAAGACCATTGCGCTCTTCAGGTGTACGCAGATGATTCTCTGAGCGATGTACGCCCCACTTTGCATCGGCGGCGTCCTACGCCACCTTGCGAGGACGCCGACAGCGAAGGAGCAGCCAAGCGTTAGATTGGAGCGTGCCGGCGCCGCCGGCTTTTTATATCCAATGAGGAGCGCGAGATGACAACAGTGGCCGATTTGATGACCCGCGGCGTGCGCAGCATGTCCCCCCAAGACACCGTGGTGCTGGCAGCCCAGGCCATGGACGAACTGAATGTAGGCGTGATCCCGGTGGTTGAGGGCGGAAAACTGGTTGGCATGGTGACTGACCGGGACATCGTCGTGCGGGGCGTGTCCCAAGAGGGAGATGTCAAGAGCCTGAAGCTTGCCAGCGTGATGAGCACCAACATAAGTTGCGTGCGTGAGAACGACGACGTCCAGCGGGTCTTGAGCCAGATGGCCGAAGCGCAGGTCCGCCGGATGCCGGTGGTGGATCAACAGGACCGCCTGGTCGGCATCCTCTCGATCGGGGATATCGCAGCGAAGGATCCCGCTGAAAAAATGGACGTGGGCAAGTCGTTGGGCGACATCTCAATGCCGGCCCAGCCGGATCGCTCGAACCAGTCATAGGGCGGCGGCGACGCGGCGGGCTACCGCTTCGTCGCGCCAGTGTTGCGCCCAAACGTCGCACTCGCAGATTTGGGCGAATAGTGTGAGCAGTGTCACAGTGACTTCACGAGCCGGTTCCTACACTTGAGGCAAGAAAGGAGCCCGCCATGCGATTCGCCGCCGTTGTTCGATCCCCCAAGCCCCGACCGCAACCCGCGCGGACTCCGGCCAGTGAGCTCATCCGCCGGCTTGTGGCGGGCGATGCCGTGGGGGGGTCCCCGCCCCACGCGCCTGCCCTATGGGAGCTCCCTTCCGATCTCGATCAGCGTGTACGTTTGGTCGGCGAGTGGTAGCGCGCTAGGCTGCACCGCGCCGGTGCGAATGTCTGGCACGGGGATTGCATCTTCCTCGCCATGAACCGTAACGACATTACCGAAAAAATCATTGCCGCTAAAGTGTCCCAGGGCATTCAGTGGGCTGACGTAGCTGTCAAGGTTGGGTTGTCCAAGGAATGGACAACTGCCGCCTGCCTGGGCCAAATGACGCTGAACCATGCGCAGGCGCAGATCATCGCTGACATCTTTGGCTTGACCGACGAGGAGCAGAAGTGGCTTCAGGTCGTGCCTTACAAGGGGTCGCTCCCCACGGCGGTACCGACCGACCCGCTCATCTACCGGTGGTACGAGATGGTGAATGTCTACGGCACAACCATCAAGGAGCTGATCCACGAGGAGTTCGGCGACGGCATCATGAGCGCCATCGACTTCTCGATGGACATCACCCGCGAACCTGATCCCAAGGGCGACCGCGTCCGTGTCGTTCTCTCCGGCAAATTCCTGCCCTACAAGACGTACTAAAAAAAAAGGCGCCCTAAGGCGCCTTAGCTCGAAAGCCCAAGCTCAGCGGCTGCTCGACTCGCTCGAGCTGCTCCGGTTGGACTTGTTGCTTTGGCTGCGTGCCTGGCCGCCCTTGCGGCCGGCTTCACGGGCTTCTTCCGAAGTGAACTCGTGCGCGGTGCCCTTTTCATGCGCGGCGCGGCCGCCTTCGCTCGCGATTTCGCGCTGGCGCTGCGGGTCCATTGAGGCGAAGCCGCGCTTGGAGCTGGTCTTTACCGCGTTGCCTTCGGTGCCCTGGTTGGTGGATGTCATGTGGATACTCTCCTGAAAAATTCGGTGGGGAAGATCATGACCGGCAATGCGCCAGCCATGCGGACATTGAGCGTGCATAACGCGCGGCGGCTCGTCAGGAACGCCTGAGTCGCACTGTAGGACGGTGCCTTGTCCAGTTACGATTGGTTGCTATACTTTCAATAGCGCCGCGACCGCAAGGCGCTTGAGGAGCGCGGCGGCCTCCACAGAAACGGAAGAGCCTGAGCTTGTAGGAGGGCCCGGCTTGAGCAGAGTGGCGATCAAGCGCGTGAGTTGCGCGCCTGACGGTTGCACCGGACCCAGGAAAAGAGGCACGTTGTCGCGCGCAATCAACATCGTGGGGAAAGTCTCGATGTCGACATCGCCCATCGCATCGGCTTCATCCTCCACATCGACCCATGCGAAGCGCAAATGAGGATGCGCGCTTGCCGCCTCGTTGAACGTGTCGCGCCAATCGCGGCAAACGTTGCACCACTCAGCGCACAGACACACCACCCATGCGGAAGATGCGCTGCCGGTCGTCGTACTCATCGAGCCAGTTTAGCGCGATGGTCAATCACTCACGCGTAGGTCACCCACTTCGCGTAGTCGGGGTGATCCAGATGCGGGATCGCGTTGTAGCAAACCAGCATGTGCCGCTTGGGCGTGAATGCAAACTCGGTGAGCGAGCTGTTGCGAATGCGCAGATTCAGCTCGATCGTTGCCTCAGCACTGGTACCGAGCACGTGGCCCACCGCGGTGGAGATCGGCCCGCCGCTGCTCACCATCAGGACGTTCTGTCCGAAGTGGTTGGCGCGCACATGATCGAGCGCGCTGGAAACGCCCGTCACAAAGTCCGAGTAGCTCGGCATGCCTTTGGGACTGACCACGCCGGACATCCACTGCGACAAGCCGTCGCGCAGCAGGCGAAAGTGATGGCGGTACATCTCTGGCGAGGTGGGCTTTTCCAGCTTGTGCGGATGGATCGCGCCGATCACCGCCTGGCTGTCGTACTCGTTGAGGCCCTCCCACGACAGGTGTTCGCCCGCATGGTTCATCCCTTGCAGGATGCCCGCGAGCGTCTGTGTTTGGCGCTTCAGCGTGCCCGCGATCAGGCTGTCGAAACGCAGGCCCTTCTGAGCGAAGTATTCACCCAGCCGGACGCTCTGCTTGTGGCCGAGGTCGCTGAGCTGGTCGTAGTCTTCGGCGCCAAAGGATGCTTGGCCATGCCGAACCAGGTAGAGGTTTCCCATGCGGGAATTCTGGACGCGGCGCGTCCGCGCTGAAGTCGCGCCCGCGACGGCGAGCTACGCAGGCGACAGCACGCGGGAAAACACTACGCTGTCGACGTTGCCCCCGGTGATGGGGACGCCGACGGTACACCCGCGCCAGCGTTCCCTTTGCTGTATGGCGGCGGCGAGCGCTGCTGCGCCCGCGCCTTCCGCAACGTTGTGCGTGTCGGCGAACAGGATGCGCATGGCCTCAGCCACTTCGTCGTCCGTCACAGCGACGACATCTGCGGCGCCGCCCAGCACGATCTCGAGGGCCTCCTGATCGGCGATGCGGCAGGCCATGCCGTCCGCCAGCACGGTGGTGACGGGCGCCGCGATCACGTGCCCGGCGCGAAAGGAGTCGAGATAGCTGGTCGCGTGCGCAGACACCACCCCCACCAGCGCGCTGCGCGCCCCGGTGTGGGCGCGCGCAGCCGCCGCCGCACAGAAACCTGACCCCTGACCGATCGGTACGAACACCACGTCGGGCTCTTCGCCGCGCGCGAAACTCTCAAAGAACTCGATCCAACAGGTCATCACGCCCTTGATCAGGTCGCGATGGAACGACGGCACCATGTGCAGGTCTCGCTGCGCTGCCAGGTCCATCGCGTACTCGCGTGCTGCCTGGAAGTCGTCGCCGTGTTCGAGCAACGTCACGCCGAGGGCGCGCACGGCCGCGTTCTTCTCGGCGGAGTTTCCGTGCGGCACGACGATGGTGGCAGCCAGCCCGTATTTGCGCGCCGCCAGGCCCACCGACTGACCGTGGTTACCGCGTGTGGCGGTGATGACGCCCCGTGATTCCCCTCGCGCGGCCAGGCCTGCGAA
>JBKJTX010000090.1:0-15296 GCA_046590315.1 Ramlibacter sp.
GGCGTGCCCTGGCCGACTTCACTTGCGCTGCCCAGGGTTCGTAATGAAGTATCGAACAGACCCAGGGATGAACCGCTGACGATGGCTACCATGACTGTTCCTTACGTTGCTTGTCCCGCGATCACCACGCGACCAACGCGCGGGAATCCACAGATTGAATGCCAGCAGACTCGACTGGTAGGCTCACACAGTTGTTACATCTGCTCGAGCGCAGATACCCTCATGCTCGATCGCCTGCGCGACTGGGGATATATCCATCGATATGCCGCGGGTTTAGCGTCTTCGAACTCTCTTGCCGTTCTCGAGGGTCGCGCGCACTGACGACCAGGACGCACGGCGCATTTACCACCTCGGTCACCGCGGCAAAATCTTGTGGACGATGACAAGCTGGCCGATCGGTTCGGCCAACACGCGCGCTGTGATGTCGGTTGCCCCTCGGGGGCGGCGCCACCAGCCGCATCGGCTTGGGTTGTGCCCCGAAAATTCCGGGAAGTACTGAACTGCCGCCAAAAAAACTATGGTTTCGTCGCAGCACGATCACAAATCCTCTATTGTTCGGAGGCAATTCTTGCCTGAAGTCAGCAGTTCAGCAAACGAAAGTTTTGCAGGTTTTCAGTCCTTCCAAGAATGTTCTTAGGTAATATCGGAGCCCATGCGCAGCCTCCATCCCCCCATCCACCTGCTGCAGGCATTCGCGACAACCGTGCGGTTCGGCAGCATCTCGCGCGCCGCCGAAGCCCTACACTTGACGCAGAGCGCCGTAAGCAAGCAGGTCCAGGAGCTGGAACGGTGGACGGGCGTGCCCTTGTTCGAACGCATACGCAAGCGCTTGAGTCTCACGCCCGCGGGGCAACGCTACGAAAGCGCCGTGCGGCCACTGCTGGCGCAGCTCGAGGCTGCGACCCTCGACCTGATCACCAGCGGCGACGGCGGCGGCGCGCTGCACGTCTCGACGCTCCCGACCTTCGGCGCCAAGTGGCTGATCCCGCGCTTACCCAAGTTTCAGCGGCAGCATCCGCAAATCGCGCTGCACTTCGTGCCCTACCTGCATGGCTACGACTTCCATCGCGCCGACCTGGACTGCTCCATCCTGTTCGGCGACGGTCATTGGCCCGGTGCGCGCGCCGATTACTTGACAGGGCGCAAAGTCATGTTGATCGCTCCGCCCGCGCCGAAGGGCAAGCCGCTCCTGCGCAAGGCCCAGGACATTACCAAATTTCCACTGCTGCAGCACACCTCGGTTACCCAAGCATGGGCGCATTGGTGCGAGGCGCACGCAGTCGTGGACGTCAATCCTTATGCGGGGCCGCAATTGGACCAGTTTCACAGCCTGATTCGCGCAGTGGCAGCCGGCATGGGCCTCGCTTTGGTCCCCGAATGCCTCGCGCGGGAAGACGTGGCGGCTGGCATCGTCTCGGCGCCGCTGCAGGATGGCTATGTGGACGACCTGGGGTACTGGTTGTGCTATCCCGAATCCCGGTCGAACTTGACGCCGCTGATCCATTTCCGAAACTGGCTGCTGGTCGAGAACGGGCTGGCCACGGCATAGTGGCCGCACCAGCCCCGCAGCGGACGCGCAATCGGCGTCAGCTCATGATGTCGCGCGCGTCCAGGGTGATCAAGCCGACCAGCTCGATCGCGAACTCGGCATCTGCGTCGGCATCCGTGCTTCCGTAGAGCATGTGGGTGGCGCTGTCGAACCGCAACTGGCCGGTCGCATCCGGGCCAAACGCAGCACCACCTATGTAGGCGAAGGACTGGAGGCCCGGGCGCACGGCATCCGCATCCACACCGCGCAAGTCGATTTTGTCGCCTTCCGGGCTGCTGAAATCCAGGATCACGTCCCAGGCGCCGAGGGTCGCTGGGCTGTCGGCAGCGGACGCATAGACGAATCGATCGTTGCCCAGTCCTCCGGTCAGCGTGTCGGCGCCGAGTCCTCCGGTGAGCGTGTTGCGAGCGCTGTTGCCCGTCAGCTCGTTGTCCAGGCTATTGCCGGTACCATCGATCCTCCGCGCGCCCGTCAAAACGAGATTCTCGGTATTGGCCGTGAGCCCATAAGTAACGCTGGAAAAGACCTGGTCGGTCCCCGCGTTGGGATCCTCGACCACCAAGTCGACCACCCGGTCGACAAAATAAGTGTCATCGCCCAACCCGCCGACCAGCGTGTCTCTGCCCAACCCACCGTCAAGCACGTCGTTCCCTGGGCTGCCGGTCAGCAGGTCATTGCCCCTGCCGCCATTGACCAGATTGCTAGAGGTCGCGAAGTTGTAGTCGGGGGCACCGGCGACTGCGTTGCCTGCAAGGTCGTTCACTGCGGCCGCATCGAACACGACGCGGTAGCTGACGGCAGTCGTCAAGTCGGCGGTGGGATTGATCGTTAGCGTCGAGCCGCTGAAGAGCAGGTTGGGGCTGGACGCCACGTTGAAGCTTTCCACAACCGTGCCAGAGAGGGTCTGCAGCACAATGTTGCCTGTACCTGCAACGACGGTTTCGCTGAACGTAAAGACGATATTGGCACCGACCGGGAACGCCGTGGCTTCATCCGCCGGGTTGAAGGTGACGACCGTGGGTGCCACCAGGTCTGCGACGATTGCCGCGGTAGCGGCTGACGGGACAGATTCAGCCGTTCCGCGCAGGTCCGTGTAGTTGGCGAGTGCAGTGATGACCTTGCCGACCTCTGCGCCAGTCAGCACATAGGTGGACGCTGTGGCCCCGCCGATGCTCACGCCATCTGCGCGCCACTGGTAGGAAATGACGCCCAGCCCGTCGATGTCGGCGAGCGTGTTGGCCGCAGTGAGGGTCCGGCCTTGTATCAACGTGCCGCTGATGGTCACCGTGCCTGTGGGCGCATCGTTGATGTTGGCAATCGTGCCTGTGGCGCCGCTGGTTACGGAATTGGCAAAGCCCTGACCATCGGTGTAGTTCACGATGACGCGGACGGTGCCGCCAACGTCGGCATCTCCTAGCGTGTAGGTGGTCTGGTCCGCGCCGACGTTGACAAATCCCGAACCGGTGTCGCGCTGCCACTGGTAGTGCAACGTTCCCAGGCCATCGGAATCGGCAAGAGTGCTGGTGGTAGCGGTCAGGACTTGGTCCTCCGTCGCCGTTCCGGTGATCGATACTCCACCGGTCGGCGCGTCGTTGCCCGCAACAATCGCTGCCGTGCCCGAGCTGGTCGCCGATTCCGCCGTGCCCCCGCCATCGGTGTAGCTGACCACCACGCGAACGACGCCACCAATGTCGGCGTCGCCCAAGGTGTACGTCGCCTGGTCGGACCCGACGTTGATGAAGCCCGAACCGCTATCGCGCTGCCACTGGTAGTGCAGCGTGCCCAGACCATCGGCATCGACCAGGGTCGACACGGCCGTCAACACCTGGTCCTCGGCCGCAGTTCCGCTGATCGCAGCGCCTCCGGTGTGCGGATCGTTGACGTTAGCGATCGCAGCGGTACTGTTGCTGGTCGCGCTCTCAGCAAAGCCCTGCCCGTCGGTGTAGCTGATCAACACTCGCACCAAGCCGCCGACATCGGCGTCGCCGAGCGTATACGTCGCCTGATCGGCGCCCACGTTGACGAAGCCGCCACCGACGTCATGCTGCCACTGGTAGTGCAGGGTCCCGAGGCCATCGACGTCGGCGAGTGTCGACACGGCGGTCAGCACCTGGTCCTCGGTCGCCGTTCCCGTGATCGACGCGCCTCCAGTGTGCAAATCGTTGACCCCAGCGATTGCTGCGGTCGCCGAGCTGGTCACCGATTCCGCCGTCCCTCGCAAGTCCGTGTAACTGGTCACGACCCGGACCACGCTGCCCACGTCGGTGTCCCCGAGCGTGTAGGTCGCCTGATCGGTCCCGACATTGACAAAGCCCGATCCCGTATCACGCTGCCATTGGTAGTGGAGCGTACCCAGGCCATCCGCATCGGCCAGGGCACTCGTGTTGGCGGTCAGCACCTGGTTCTCGGACGTGGTACCGCTGACCGATACGCCACCGGTCGGCGTGTCGTTGATGTTGGTGATGGCCACCGTCGGTGAACTTGTTGCGGACTCCAGTGTGCCCCCGCCATCCGTATAGCTGATCACCACGCGAACGAGGCCGCCGACGTCGGAATCGCCCAGGGTGTATGTGCTCTGGTCCGCACCCACGTTGACGAAACCCGAACCGATGTCGTGCTGCCATTGGTAGTGCAGCGTGCCAAGACCTTCGTCATCGGCAAGCGTGGAAACCGCAGTCAGCACCTGATCCTCGGTCGCCGATCCGCTGATGGCCGCGCCACCGGTAGGCGCGGAGTTGCTGGCGGTCACGGTGAGGGTAGCCGTCGCTGTGGCCGTGTCGGAGCCGGTGTTCGCGTTTCCGTCGCCATCGACGAGGGTGAAGCCGATGCTGCGCGTCAACGTCGACGGCGCCCCGGAGTTATTGGAAAAGCTGACGTTGCGCGCCAGTTCCTGAACGGCTGCGGGGCTCGCGTTGCCGTTCAGCGTGATCACCAAGGCGCTGCCATTGGAGCCGCCGGTGAGAGTACCGATGACCGTGTTGCTGTAGCTGATGTCGGCGCCCGACACGCCGATCTGGCCCGCGCCCGTGCCCACGTTGCGCACTGTCAGCTGGTCCGCAGCGGTGCCATTCGCGGTGAAAGACACGGTCAACGTACCGCCACTGAAATCGGCGGAGTCGGCGTCGGTCACGGTCGCGGCCGGCGCGACTGGGGCGGCGGCTGCCCCTTCGGTGTAGGCGGCCGCTACGCCGGTGCCCGCCGCAGCAATGTCGAGGTCAAGTACGGGCGCATCGTTGACCGCCGTCACGTTGAGCGTGAACGTACTCGGGCTTGGGTCGAATTCGACGCCGCCGTTGGCGACGCCGCCGCTGTCCTTCACCGCGAATGTGAAACTGGTGTACGGCGTGCCATTCGCATTTGCCACCGGGACGAAGGTGAGCTTGCCTGCCGCGATGTCGACGGCGGAAATGACCTGGTTAACCGAAACCTGTACGGCTGCGGCGCCGCCAGCGCCGTCCGCGTCGTACATCAAGTTGGCAGCCGGCAACGTAGTGATCTTCACGCCCGCGAAGGTGTTGCTGTCCACATCCGTGAATCCGGTAGAGAAATCCGCCGTCTTGAAGACGTAGGTGGCATCTTCGAAAAGCGTGGTGCTGTTGTCCGCGCCGCTGGGAGCGTCGTTCACGGGAACCACAGTGACCGTACTGGTCACT
This sequence comes from Ramlibacter sp., assembly GCA_046590315.1. Classification (GTDB taxonomy): domain Bacteria; phylum Pseudomonadota; class Gammaproteobacteria; order Burkholderiales; family Burkholderiaceae_C; genus Ramlibacter. The sequence goes on from JBKJTX010000090.1 coordinate 5,203, forward strand.
GTGAGCGTGTCCGAGCCCAGGCCGCCGTCGGTGCCGTCGCCGTCGACCAGCGTGAACGTAACGCCGCGGGCCCCACCGGTGGGGTTCTCGTTCTCGGTGTTGCTGTAGGAGAACACGCGAACGAGCGCTTGTACCGCCACGGGTGTCGCGTTCGAGTTAAGCGTGACGACGAGGTTTCCGCCGCCGGCGCCACCACCCGTGTAGGTGCCGATCGCCGTTCCGCTGACGGAGACGGTGCCTGCCGCCACGGTGACCACACCGGAAGTGTCGATGCCGAGCTGGTCCTCGCCGCTGACGACACCGCTCGTGATGGACACGGTGAGCGTGCCGCCATTGAAGTCGGTGCTGTCGACGTCGGCAATGGTCGCATTCGAACCGGAGTCGAGCTTGACGGGCGCGCTGCTCTCGTTGAAAGTAATCGCATCGCCCTGCAACAGCGTTGACGCCGGGGCATCGTTGATCGCGTTGACGGTTTCGGACAACACCACCGTGCCGTTAGAGTACCGCGTGGTGCCGCCAAACGCCGCGGTCAGGTTGACATCGTCGCCGTTGCCAAACGCCGCGCCGGAACTGTCCACCAGGCGCACTGTGAGGGTCGGTGCCGTGCCATTGAAATTGAGTGCTGGGTTAAATCGGATCGCCGTGGCTGCGGTGATCAACTGCGCCACGCCGACCGAGGCCGCACCGATGTCGGTCCAGGTCGCGACGTTTAAGAACTGCCACTGGCCTGTCGCGCCGCTGGAGCCGTTGGCGATGACGGCGACGCCCGCCAAGGTGTGGGCCGAAGACCCGGAAAAAGCAGTTTGGTCGTCCGTCACGTCGGTGAACTGGCCGCCGAACAGCGAAGCCACCGTCTGGCCAATTGCGCTGGGCAAGTCCTCGTTGATCGCCGCCGCGTCCTCGGTGCCGTCCCCCGCCACCACCGGAGCGTCATTGACTGCCGAAACGTTGATGGTCTTGGTATCGCTGTCCTGCTCGCTCGTGCCGTCGCCGGAGAGGCCGGCGTCGGTGCCGTTCAACCCCAGATCATTGGTGACGATGGAGAGCGCGTCGGCGCCGTTGAAGTTGGCTGTGGACGTGTAGACCAAGCCCGTCGCGTTGGCGAGTGTGGCGTTGATCTGGTTCTGCGTGGCCGTGATGGTGATGGTGCTGCTGCCGCTGGCGCCGGCGGTGATGTCGCCGGCCACGATGCCGCCCGCCACGTCGGTCCGAATGGTGAGAGTGCCATGCGCCACGGACAGCGTCGTGCGGATGTCCTGCGTGACGGGATTGGCGTCCACATCGAGCACCGAGATACCGGCGATCGCATTGCTGGAACTGTCTTCGGTCGCTGCGGCAGCAGAGCCGGGCGAATTGACGGGCGCGTCATTCACACCCACAACGGTCACGGAGGCGTTGAACTCGTCCGAGTACAGCAGGCCGTCGAAAGTCGAATAAGACAGGGCACGCGTGCCCGCCGTACCGTAGTTGGTTGGGTTGTCGCCGGTCACGTGGTAGCGAACCAGGGACAGAACGGTGATGTAGTTGGCAAAGCTCGTGACGCCGGTCAGGGTCATCACGCCGGTCGTTTTGTCGTACAAATAGTTGATGCTGTTAGAGACGCCATTTTCGGTGCCGCCGATCGTCAAGAAATCCTCGTGCGTGGCGCCCGACTGGAAGTTCGACGAGATACGCACTTGCGCACCGGCCAGGTTGGACGAGCCGCTTGCACTGTCCAGATCGCTCAGCGCGAAAGTGCTGGCCGGCTGCACGGCCGTCGGCGCGGGCGACGGGTTGCCCGCGGCTTCGGTAATGGTGGGAGCGAGATTGGTGGCCGAATCAATGTTCGGCGCGTCTTGAATCTCCAGGCCTTGCGGACCCAAGCCGTTGATGTTGCCCACCGTGCCCAGCAACGTCGGCGTGCCGCCGGAAGTGCTGCCCACCCAGACCCCGCCATCACCGACCGCAGCGTTGGTTCCGGTTTCGTCGACAACATAGTACTGGCCGGTGGAAGGGTCAACTTCGACGTAATAGAGCAGGCCTACCGGGCCGGTTGAGCCGTTCTGCTGGAAGAGCGTGGTGACGTCGCCGTTCGGGTTGCTGGTCAGGGCGTACTTGTAGATGCCGCCGTAGTACGTCGTCATCTGCGAGCCGTCTTGTGCGGTGCTGCTGTCCAGGATGACCGTGCCGGTGACGATGTAGAGGAAGCGGCCCGTCGGATCGATGTCTACACCCCGGATAGTTCCGCGCTCCGCCGGCCAGGCTTCGCCCGACATGGGAAAGATGTCCGGGTCGTTCGGCGCGGCGACGTCATCGTCGTCCGGATTGAATGGAAGCTGGCTGAAGGTGAGCGTCGTGGAAGCAGACGTCAGGCCCGTGGCCTTGAAGATGTAGTTCGTATCGACAATGTCTTGCCCGAAAAACGTAGTGACGCTGCTGCTGCCGAGATAGACCTCGCCATTGGTGTAGTCGATGGTCGCCTGCGTGATGTAGTGGCCGGCCCCCAGATTGGCCAGGACCGTCGGTGTCTGGCCGGCAGTGGTGTAGTTGATTTTGCCGAACGTCGTGCCAAGGTCGAAGTAGATCTTGCTGTTGACCGGATCGATCGACAGCGTACGCATGCTGTTGGTGGCGCCGCTGTCGGTGTTGCTATACAGCGTGGTTACCACCATGGCCGCACCGGGGTTCGCCAGCACCTGGCTGATGCTGCCTTGCACGATCTGGTTGTTGCCCGCCAGGTCGGCGTTGATAAAGAAAAATTTGTCGTTAACCGTGTCGAGCGTGATGTCGCTCGGGTGGTACAGGTTGGCGTCGTTCTGGAACGCGTGGGTAATCTGGTAGGCGGTGCTCGAGCTGTTAACCGTGCCATCGATGTTAAGCATCGTGATGGCTTCGCCCGCCCCCGAGCTGGCCACCCAGATCTGTTTGTCTGGAGCGGTGAAGAAATTGCTGCTGTTCGTGTAGGGCGACGGCTGGGGGCTGTTGTCGTTCTGCACCCAGTCGGTAGGGTTGGCAATCTGCTGCAGCAGCGTCGGCGTCTGGATGTTGTAGCCGCGCGTGCCGAAAGCCGCGTTGTCCGAGCCAATCGCTGCCGCGGTACCGGCTGCAACACTCAGGCCCGTATTGACTAGCGAGCCGCTGAAGGTGGTATTGCCATCCGCCACATCCACAGCAAAGAGGAATGTCGTGGGGGCGTTGATCGCCCCCTGGTACACGTAAATGGCCTCGCCCGTGTCCAGCAGCGCCATGCCCGCCGCGGTCAATTGCGCCTGCGTGATCGTGATCACCGTGCCCGCCGGAAGGTCCACGCCGGCGGTATAGGTGTATGTGCCCTCGCCTGCACTCGTGGCTGCGAGTGCCGTGCCGCTCCACGAGCGATCCGTAAAGAATATCTGGGTGCCGGAACCGACCGCCTTGAGCAGCACGAAGCTGATCGAATCGAGCCCAGGGCTGCCTGTGTCCTCGGTGTTGTAGCTGATGATCGCGAGTTCGCCCGCGGCTAAGGTCGTGGCAGCCATGTGTCTCCCCCTATTTACTATTATTGAGAGCGCCCAGGCGCGAGCGCGAAACGATGGATGCTAACCGCAACCCGGCGAGAAGAACACAAGCATTATTTCGCTGAAATGGTTCTTGCAAAGTTCTTGAAGGCAACTACATTAGCGACTGCGGTATCGATCTTGGGCCTGTTTACATGCGGGCCGAGATGGGTTCCGCCATAACAACACGCGCGAGAGCCGCGGTAATTTCCACTTCCCGGCGCTGGCCGGGCTAGTGCCACAGAGGGGGGTCACTCAATGCCATATGTCGGTGAGATTCGCTTGTTCGCGGGCAACTTTGCGCCAGCCGGCTGGGCGTTCTGCAATGGAGCGCTGCTGCCGATCTCCGAAAACGAGACGCTCTTCCAGCTGATCGGGACCACCTATGGCGGTGACGGTCAGTCGACATTTGCCCTGCCCGATCTGCAGAGCCGCGTGCCGATCCACATGGGCACCGGCCCCGACGGCACGACCTACCAGCTCGCCGAAATGACCGGCACCGAGTCCGTCACACTGACCATCCAGCAAGTCCCGGCCCACACGCACCAGGCCCTGGGTACGTCCGATGGCGCTACGCTCTTGTCGCCCCAAAACGGCGTGCTGGCGCAGCCTTCGAGCACGCAGGCCGGCATGTTGGGATACAACCCTACGGCCACTTCGTCGATGGCGGCGTCGGCAATCACGTCAACTGGCGGCAGTCAGCCGCACGAAAACATGCAACCGTTCCTTTGCATCAACCACATCATCTCGCTGTTCGGGATTTTCCCGAGTCAGACTTGAGCCCGGCCGGCGGCGCCATTCGAGTCCCCATTACTTCAAGCCCGGAGCGCTCATGTCCGACCCATTCGTAGCCGAGATCCGCATCTTCCCGTTCAACTTCGCGCCCAAGGGGTGGGCCACCTGCGACGGGCAGCTATTGCCGCTCTCTCAGAACACCGCTCTCTTTTCGCTCCTGGGTACCACTTATGGCGGTGACGGGAGATCGACGTTCGCACTGCCGAACCTGCAGGGTTGCGCGCCCATGCAGCCCGGCCAAGGCCCGGGCCTGTCGATGCGCGACCTGGGCGAGACAAGCGGCACCGACAACGTCACGCTGCTCACGAGCGAAATCCCACTTCACACGCACACCGCCCAAGTAAACAACGCGACTGCGACCCTGGCGGCGCCCGCCGGCAACGTTCCCGCGAGGATCGCCTTCAGCACCGGGACGCAGAGCGGCTCGGGCGTTGCCTACAGCGCCACCGCGCCTACGGTGCAAATGGCGCCACAGGCGTTGTCTCCGGCAGGGGGCGACCAGCCCCATAACAACCTCCAACCCTACCTCACGCTGACTTTCTGCATCGCGATGCAGGGCATCTTCCCGCCGAGATCGTGACCGGCCTTTTCTGCCCCATTCGTTCGGCGCTGCGCTCTATCCCAAGGAACCGACACCATGTCTGAACCCTTCCTGTCCGAAATCAAGGTCATGGCCTTTAACTTCCCTCCCAAGGGATGGGCTTTGTGCAATGGTCAGCTCTTGCCGATCAACCAGAACCAGGCGTTGTTCTCGCTGGTGGGCACCACCTACGGCGGGGACGGCCGGGTGAACTTTGGCTTGCCCAACCTGCAGGGGCGCGTGCCAATCCATGCGGGCAACGGCCACACCCTGGGCGAAGCGGCCGGCGCCTCGGCAGTGACGCTCTCTGTGGCCAACATGCCTACGCATACGCACATGCTGCAGGGCATTCCTGAAACGCCTGCGACCAATATCGGCAATAGCGTGGGCACCAGCAAAACTTTCGCCCAAGGCCTCGTTGGGTTGCAGGGCGGCGGCACCGCTGCGGTGAGCCTCTACGGAACGCCGAGTAACCTTGTGGCCATGGGCGCGGGCATGGTCACCAATGCGGGCGGGAGCCAGCCTCACAACAACATGATGCCCTCCCTGGTGCTGAACTTCTGCATTGCCCTGCAGGGGATATTCCCGAACCCGAACTGAAGCGGATGGGTCCCGACGAGGCCGCCTGGGCCGACCTACGCCCATCACTCGCCGCAGGGTTGCCGGAAGGCTTTCAGCTGCGCGACCGCACACCGGCTGACCTCGTTTTTCTATCCCAGCTCTTTGCCTCTACCCGCGAGGACGAGATGCGGCTGGTGGACTGGACCGCCCCGCAGAAGGCCGCTTTCCTGCAGGACCAGTTCGACAAGCAGCACCGCCACTATCTCGAGCACTACCCGCGGGCGCAATGGCTGGTCATCGAACACGAGAACACGCCGGCCGGACGCATCTATGTCGAGCAGACATCACGCGAAATTCGTCTGATGGACTTGGCGCTGCTCCCCACGATCCGTGGACGAGGCGTAGGCACCTCACTGATGCACGCCTTGCTCGCAGCTGCAGACCGGGATGGCATGCCCGTCAGCCTGCACGTCGAACCTTCCAACCCCGCCATGCGCCTGTATCGCCGCTTAGGCTTCATCGAGGTGGAGACACGCGGGTACTACCAGTTCATGGAACGCCCGCCAACCGCGCCTAGTTAAAGATGACTTCGTAACGCACATGCTGCGCGCCGCGCGCGATCGGCACCACGAAAAGATCGAGGCGGCCGTGCAGCGGATGCATCAGCGGGTAGATGGCTTGTGGGAGCAAAGGCTCGGCGGGCCCCTCCAGTTCTATCGCGAACGGCGCCGACCGCGGCGAGGGCGCCGGCAGATCGCGCGTGTCGACAACCGTGAGCGCAATGCGCTCCCCCTCGATCTCTATCGCCAGCTCGCCAGGCGCTAAGTCAGCGAAATCGTGCCGTGTGAGTTGATCGATCATCATTTTGTGGAGGGGGCAAACCGCCGATTATCGGCGAGAGCGCGCAGATTGTTCTTTGACCACGCCACGAGGGCCCCTAGAATTGAAAGATGCACCATCCTGACCGTCGTACCTTCTTATCCCTGAGCGGCGCTACTGCCGCACTGGCCCTGTTGCCCCTGGCCGGTTGCGGAGGCGGGGACGTCGACGAAGGCGCGAATTCGCTTGCGGTCGCCGAGGCGCAGGAACCCATGCGCGCTGCCGTGGTGAGCGGGCCGCAGTTCCAGGTGCTGGGCCGCGCGCATGCAGTTGTAGTCACCGACACCGATGGACGCCAACGACGTTTTGGCAGCGTGGGGCGAGCCGCGGGCAAACTCAATTTTCCGGCCGGTGTGGCCGTGATTAATGGACTGGCTTACGTGGTCGAGACCGGCAACCATCGCGTCCAGATATTCGACGCCAACGGCGCGCACCGAGGATTCATCGGCGAAGGCCAGCTGCTTTATCCTGGCGCGATCGCCGTGGGTCGCAATGAGATTCTTGTTGCCGATTCGCGCAACGCGCGCATCGTCGGCTTCGGGCTCGATGGCAGCGTTACCCGTGTTCTCGGCGCCGGTATTCTGAGCGCACCACGCGGGCTCACTTTGTCGGGTACCAGCGTACTGGTGGCCGATGCTGGTTTGCGCAAAGTACTCAAACTCGACTCGAGCGGCAGCATCGAGGCCGAACTGGGCAACGGCTGGGTCCTTCCGTGGGACGTGGCCACGGACGGCAGAAACGCCTACGTCGCGGATATTTCAAAGAACGAGATTGCCGTTTTAACGTTGACTGGCAAGCGCCTGTCCAGCCTGCCCTTGGGCTTCGCGCCGGCCAACGTGACGATGCGCAACGGCGCCGTCCAGGCAACTGCGCAAATTTGAAATTCCGGGCAGCAACATGCGGCCTTAGCAGCATGGAAGCAGCCCTGCTGCAAATTGTATTGATACAATTTAAAAGCCGTGCAATTGCCGGCTTTTTTAGGAGATGAAGATGCAATCAAAAAAATCACACCGCCTGTTGATGGGAGCTGTCTTTTTATTGATCGGATCCTCGTCAGCCTATGCCGAACTGTGCAGCGTCGGCAGGAATACTGAGGTTTTATGGAAGGGGGCTTGGTACAGGGCGACTATCAGTGAAGCAAATCCGGACAAGTGCAAAATCACCTACACCGGCTATACCAAAGATGATGACGAATGGGTTGGCGCCGAGAGGTTAAAAATCAAGGTCTTGTGGAAGGGAGATTGGTATCCCGCGAAGGTTGTGAGAAAAGAGGGTGCAAATTTCCTGGTTAGCTACGATGGCTACGGCAGTGACGATAACGAAATCGTGCCATTGTCACGGATTCAGGTGCGTTAGGCGCTGCACTGTTCGATCATGATCACGTGAGTTGCAACTGACCCCTTTCAAACCGCAGCGTCATTCCCGCTGCTTGACGAGTCAAATTCCGTAGGGTACCCGGATTGAAACCGGCACCCGAAGATGCCGTACTCTCTGATTCATTGGTGGGTGATACATGGATCGAACATGTGACCCCTGCCGTGTGAAGGCAGTGCTCTACCGCTGAGCTAATCACCCAATTTGCATGCGCGCTGCGCACGCAGGGAAGCGCCAAATTATGCCATAGGGCTGGAGGTGCAAATCCGCCAGAGCGTCCTGCCAGCGCTGGCTTTGTCCAGCTGCTTCAGCACTTCCTCGTGCGCCGCGCTCTCCTGGTCGGTCGCGAGCAGCACGGGCAGCGTAAACGCTCTCAGGTCGACGCGGGTAACGATGCTGCCCATGGCGTTGCCTGTGCCCATGTCGATCAGCAGCGCCTCCTGGCCGCGCGTGAGGTTGATGTAAACGTCGGCAAGCAGCTCCGCGTCGAGCAGGGCCCCATGCAGTGTGCGACTCGAGTTGTCAACGCCCAGGCGATCGCACAACGCGTCGAGGCTGTTGCGTTTTCCGGGGTACATCTCCTTGGCCATCGCCAGCGTATCCGTCACCTGCGCGACGTAACTGCGAAAGCGCGGCATGCCCACCAGCTCCAGCTCCTTGTTCAGGAAAGCTTCGTCAAACGCCGCGTTGTGGATGATGATCTCGGCATTCCCGAGGTACTCCATCAGCTCCTCGGCGACGACCGCAAACTTGGGCTTGTCACGCAGAAATTCATTGCTGATGCCATGGACCTTGAGCGCGTCTTCGTGGCTGTCGCGTTCAGGGTTCAGGTAAAAATGCTTGTTGTTACCCGTGAGCTTGCGGCCGAGAAGTTCGACGCATCCAATTTCGATGATGCGGTCGCCGCCTTCAGCGGACAGGCCCGTGGTTTCGGTGTCAAGAACGATCTGGCGCATAGCGCTGGATTATGCTTTATCGATTCGCAAAAACAGGAAATCATCATGTTCGACTTGACCGGAAAAGTGGCCCTCGTGACGGGTGGTAACGGCGGCATTGGGTTCGGGATGGCCCGCGGGTTGGCGCAAGCCGGGGCGACGGTTGTTCTGGCCGGACGCAATGCGGAAAAATCCGCAGGCGCCATCAAGAGTTTGCGCGATGCGGGGCGCCAGTGCGACGCGATCGAATGCGACGTTACCGACGAACTCGCGGTGGCCGCGCTGTTCCAGGAGTTGATGCTGCGGCACGGCCGGCTCGACATACTGATCAACAACGCCGGCGGCACGGTGCGCAAGGCGGCGCACGACTTCAGCGTCGACGAATGGCGCCATGTCGTTGACACCAACCTCACCAGCACGTTCCTGTGCTGCCGCGCGGCGCACGCGCTGATGAAGGCATCGGGCGGTGGCAAGATCATCAACATCGGGTCGATGCTGTCAATTTTCGGCGCGCCCTACGCAGCGGCCTACGGCGCGAGCAAGGGCGGCGTGGTGCAGTTCACGCGCTCGATCGCGACAGGCTGGGCCGCCGATAACATCCAGGCGAACGCCGTGCTGCCCGGATGGATAGATACCGATTTAACGCAAGGCGCGCGCGAACAGGTGCCCGGCCTGTATGAAAAAGTGCTGGCGCGAACACCGGCCGCGCGTTGGGGTCAGCCGGCGGATCTGGCGGGCATCGCCGTGTTTTTAGCCAGCAGCGCCTCGGACTTCGTCACCGGTACCGCCATCCCGGTCGACGGGGGCTATTCGATCGCCTAGTGATTCTCTTTGGCGTGGTTGATGGAGTACTTGGGTATCTCCACCACCAGATCCTTCTGGGCCACGATCGCCTGGCACGACAGGCGTGAATTGGGCTCCAGGCCCCAGGCGCGATCGAGCAGGTCTTCTTCGCTCTCGTCCATCTCGTTCAGCGAATTGAAGCCCTCGCGCACGATGATGTGGCACGTCGTGCAGGCGCAGCTCATGTCGCAGGCATGCTCAATCTTGATGCCGTTGTCCAGCAGCGCCTCGCAAACGGAGGTGCCGGCGGGCGCCGTCACTTCTGCGCCTTTGGGGCAGTACTCCGGGTGCGGGAGGATCTTGATCACGGCCATGCTTTTATATCGCCTCGACGTTCTTGCCCGAAAGCGCTTTCTGAATGCTGTGGTTCATGCGCTCCGCCGCGAAGCCCTCGGTGCCCTTGCCCAGCGCTTCGGTCGCAGCTTCTATCGCGGCTGCGTCTGTGCTGTCTGTGACCACCATCCGTAACGAAGCCATTAGCGCATCGATGTGCGTCCGCTCGGCCGACTCCAGCAAGTGCGCATCAGCGTCCAGCGCACTTGCTGGAGTCGGCCGAGCGGACGCACATCGATGCGCTAATGGCTTCGTTACGGATGGTGGTCACAGACAGCA
>JBKJTX010000157.1:0-7761 GCA_046590315.1 Ramlibacter sp.
CGCCGGATAGCGGCGGGTGGTCCCATGCGAAGTGACCGCTGGTATCGCTGGTTTAACGAGGCGCCAGTAGTGCTGCTCCTCGCAGCTGTCGTGCTGGTGGTGGTGAAGCCCTTCTGAGCGCCGCGATGCACAAAACCTCGGCTTGGCCGCTGTCCGAAGCGTACGTGGCGCTGGTGGTCTACGCGAGTCTCTATCCCTTTACTGGCTGGCGTGACCAGGGCATTGCGCCGTGGGGCTTTCTGTGGAGTCCGTGGCCCAAGTATTGGACTGGCTTCGACGTCGGGGCCAACATTGCCGGCTACGTGCCATTGGGGTTTTTGCTGGCGTTGAGTTTTCTCCGGCGCGGCGATTCGGGCTTGACGCCTTCGAGCCGCGTGGGCGCCGCGGTCACGGTGTCAGTGCTCGCAGCCGCATTGCTGTCGCTTTGCATGGAGTCCCTACAGACTTACCTGCCATCGCGCGTACCGTCCAACGTCGATTTCGGGCTGAACGCTGCGGGCGCCCTTGTCGGGGCCCTGATGGCGGGCGCGCTGGAGAGGGTGGGTGCCGTCGATCGCTGGAGCCGCTTGCGCGTACGCTGGTTCGTTGATGACGCGCGGGGCGCGCTGGTGTTGCTCGCCTTGTGGCCATTCGCATTGTTGTTTCCCGCCTCGGTGCCGTTCGGACTCGGCCAGGTGTTCGAGCGGCTCGAGGCCGCCCTGAACGAGTGGCTGATGGACACGCCGTTCCTGGAGTGGCTGCCCCTGCGCGATGTCGAGCTTCAGCCGCTGGTGCCGGGTGTCGAGCTGATCTGCGTGGCGCTCGGGGTGATCGTGCCTTGCCTGCTGGGATATTCGGTGATCCAGTCAGCGCGCCGTCGCGCCGTGTTTGCCGTGGCCATGCTGGCGGTCGGCGTGGGGGCCACGGCCTTGTCCGCCGCTTTGAGTTGGGGCCCTAGCCATGCGTGGGCCTGGCTCAGTCTGGCCGTGCAGTTGGGGCTGTTGGTCGCGGTGGTGCTGGTGGGCTTGCTGCTGCCCTTGCCGCGCCGGGGCTGCGCGGCCTTGGTGCTGCTGGCGCTCACGCTGCACCTCACGCTCCTCAATCAAGCGCCGACCAGTTCCTATTTTGCCCTCACGCTGCAAGCCTGGGAGCAAGGGCGCTTTATCCGTTTCAACGGCCTGGCACAGTGGCTCGGCTGGGCGTGGCCTTACGTCACGCTGGCCTATGTTTTGCTCCGGGTGTCCCGGTCCGACCCGCAAAATAGAATGGCGTCATGACTGTCCCTGTGCCCGAGAAGCGAGTGTCGTACTACGAGCGCCACATTTTTTTCTGCCTGAACGAGCGTCCGAATGGCGAAGCGGCATGCGCCCAGCACCCTGCCCAGGATGCGTACGATCACTGCAAGAAGCGCGTCAAGTCCGAAGGCTTGAGCGGGCCAGGCAAGGTGCGGGTGAGCAGGGCGGGTTGCCTCGACCGCTGCGCCGCAGGGCCGGTGGCCGTCGTCTATCCGGAAGCCGTCTGGTACACCTATGTGGACCCGCAGGACATCGACGAGATCGTTGAATCGCACCTGAAGAACGGCCAGGTGGTCGAGCGACTGCGAATTTCGCCGCACCTTGGGCGCTGAGGAAAGCGTGAACTCGCAGACGCGGCGCATTCAGCTTGCTGGCCCTGTGGGCGTCATTGAGGCGCTGCGCGACGACCCCATGGACCATGCGCCAATTGGCGTTGCCGTGATCGCCCACCCGCATCCGCTGTTCGGCGGAACCATGGAAAACAAGGTCGTGCAGACCGTGGCGCGGGCGTTTGTGCAAACCGGCTGGAGCGCTGTTCGCTTCAACTTCCGCGGCGTCGGCGCGAGCGAAGGGCTACACGACGAAGGCCGCGGCGAGCTCGATGACATGCTGGCTGTCGTTGCCGATCAAGCCGGGGAAGGGCCGCTCGCCATTGCCGGCTTTTCGTTCGGCTCATTCGTGGCGGCCCATGCCGTGCAACGGTTGTGGCCCGAGCGCCGCGCCCAAAAGGTGGTGCTCGTCGGCACGGCTGCATCTCGCTTTGACGTGGCGCACCTGCCTGTCGAAGCCCAGGATGCGACCCTCGTGATCCACGGCGAGCAGGACGACACAGTGCCGCTGGCCGCCGTGATGGACTGGGCGCGGCCCCAGTCACTTCCCGTTACCGTGGTGCCGGGAGGCGCACATTTCTTTCACGGACAATTGCCGCTCCTGAAAAGCTTGGTGCTGAGGCACCTTCGTTCCTAGTTTCCTCCCATGACAAAAATGATTCAGGCGCTGGCCGCGCCCTTTCTGGCCCTGTTCTGCCTGCTGGCTTCCGCGCAGGTGCCGCAACCGCCGGAAATCGCGGCTCGCAGTTACCTGCTGGTGGATGTGTCGGCCAATCAGACGCTGGCCGCGCGCGAGGTCGATGTGCCGGTGGAGCCTGCGTCGCTCACCAAGCTCATGACGCAGTACCTGGTGTTCGATGCGCTGCGCAGCAAGAAGATCGACCTCAAACAGACGCTACCGGTCAGCAAGCGTGCCTGGAAAATGCCAGGGTCGCGCATGTTCATCGATCCGACCATGCAAGTGCCTGTGGACGACCTCATCAAAGGGATGATCGTGCAGTCAGGCAACGACGCCACGATGGCTTTGGCGGAAGGTGTGGGCGGCACGGCCGAACGCTTTGTTCAACTCATGAACGAGCAGGCCAAGGCCCTGGGCCTGAAGAGCACGTCTTATCGCAATCCGGAGGGCCTGACCGAGGCCGGACACACGACCACGGCGCGCGACTTGAGCATCCTCGCGATGCGTCTGATGCAGGACTTCCCGGAATACATGCACTACTACGCCATCAAGAAATATCGCTATGAAGGCACGCCGACCGCCAACGACACCAATCGCAATACCTTGCTGTTCCGTGACCCCACCGTAGACGGCCTGAAGACCGGTCACACGGACGCCGCGGGATACTGTCTGATCGCCACGGCCAAGCGCGACTTCCCCAACATGGGCTCGCGCCGCCTCCTGGCCATCATCCTGGGCGCGGCCAGCGAAAGCGCCCGCGCCAATGAAGCCCAAAAGCTGCTGAACTGGGGTTACACGGCGTATGAGGGGATCAAGCTGTTCGATGCGAATCAGGCGGTAGTGACCCCCGAGGTTTGGAAAGGCACCCAGAAAACCGCCAAGCTCGGCCGTTTTCAGGCCGTGGTGGTGGCGGTTCCTGCAGGTACGGCCACCCGCGTCAAAACCCAGGTCGCGCGGCCGGACCCGCTGATCGCGCCCCTGACCAAGGGCCAACAAGTAGGGACGCTAAAGATCAGCTCGGGCGACCAGCCATTGCTGGAGGTTCCCCTGATGGTCCTGGAGACCGTGGAACAGGCGGGGGTGCTCAGCCGCGCCTGGGATGCGGTCCGGCTTTGGATCAAGTAGCCGGGGAGGCTGCGCTGAGCGTGACCCCGGCTTTTTCCATTTGGTCGAGCATCTCCGAGGCGCCTCTTTCGTCTTCGCCAAAAAGGGCGTCGCCAGTTTCGGGGCCGAAGTAGTGGCGGCGAAGCTGCTTTAGGGCATTGAGCTCAGCGCGGGCCTCGGCGTAAGTCAGATCGGTCTGCGTGGGCGGCAGGCTTTGCGACTGAGCCTGGGCGTACACGCTGTACTGCTGGAGCAACGCCGCCAGTTCCCGCTGCGCGGCAGCGGGCAGCCCCGCCGCCTGCTGAGCAAGCTTTTCGATTGCGACTTCTGGCGAGAACAATGCGTGGATGCGCTCCACCCCCATCAATGTGTTGGGGCTCAGCTCAGCGCCCCCGTTCGCATTCGCTTTGAAGGTCGGCAGCACCACAGACTCCAGCGGGGACTGCACCGTGACAACCGGTTCCGGCAGGGCGATACCCCACGCCTCCCGAGGCGGCCCGCTTCCGAAAGGGGAAGTGAGCTCGGGCGGCTCTGCGCTGCGCCCATCGTCGGCGCCAGCGCCCGGCTGACGCGCGCCCGCACCTGCAAGACCTTGGCCTGTACCGCCAACGGGATCGCCTAGTCGGTTGGGCGGGCCTGAATTCAGCCCCCACAGCGCCCCGGTCAGGGCAACGACGACCAACCCGGACAGCAGCCAAAGTCTTCCCGGCTTCATGGGATTTCGCGAGTTCGCTTAGAACGGGGTGGTCGAGAAGAAGTTGCTCAGCCTCGAGTTGTTCACGAGGAACTGCGTGTAGCGCGTGTCCCCGTCAGCCCAGCGCTTCATCCAGGCGATGCTCATGTAGCTGGCAGGCTCGTACACGGTTGTCGGAGCGGAATGCGTAGCGCCAGTGATGTTCGCAATCATCTTTTCGGTTGAGGCCGGGATGGTGTCATAGAACCTCTTTCCGTGGCTGGAGTAGCTCGCGGTCGTGTCCGAGGTGCCTGTGAAAATCGAGGCAGGCACCGCGTCGCTGGCCATCTTGCTGATGCCGCTCTGGTCCCACGGGGCAAAGGCGTTGACTGCCTTGAGCGCGGGCGTGACGCTGGCAGCTTCCAGCGCCCCGCCACCGCCCATGGAATAACCGGCGACGGCTTGCCGGCTGGTGTCCATCTTGCCTGCCACCGCGCCGGTGGTGGTGGCGGTCAGGGTCCTCAACGATGCCAGCAGTTGGGTGGCGCGGGCAGAGGGGTAGTCATATCTCGACCTGGTGTTGATGGTCATCACCACGAAACCATGGCTGGCCAGGCGTCTGGCCAGCGGCTGAACCGCGGTTTGGGTGTTGGTGTAGCCCGGCACGAAAGCCACCACGGCGTATTTGCCGGCCGTGGTCGGGACGAAGACCGTCCCGCCGGCCCAGCTGGTGTTACCGCTGATGACCTGGGAGGTGATGGCGTAGGGGCCGACCGTCTGCACCGAAGAGAGCGTCGGGTCCGGACCATTTTGGAAGGCGTGGGCAAAGCCGGCGTTAAAGCCGACGAACCCGAGTAGGACCGAGGCAAGTCCGTGTTTTATCTTCAGCATCGATATCTCCTTGATGGATCTGCTTTCTTGATCGCCTTCGAGAAGGCGAGGCGTGCTGTGGATAAGATTCCGCTGTGGGGATCGCGGAATTTGCTCCCCGGCCTCAGAAGTGTGCTGAGAA
Organism: Ramlibacter sp.; assembly: GCA_046590315.1. Taxonomy (GTDB): domain Bacteria; phylum Pseudomonadota; class Gammaproteobacteria; order Burkholderiales; family Burkholderiaceae_C; genus Ramlibacter. The sequence goes on from JBKJTX010000157.1 coordinate 5,072, forward strand.
CGTCAGCGAATTAATTGAACGCAGCCGCCGTTGCGGACGTACGAAGGCGTTGTACCGAACTTGTTCTTCCAGGTCCGGGACAGATGGGCCGAATCACAAAAGCCCGCACCATGCGCCACTTCGGTCAGCGACTGCGGGGAAATGAAAAGCTCGGCGGCTGCAGCTGATTTTTGCCAAAGCATGTAGCTCTTCAGTGAAAGTCCGATTGCGGACGAGAAAAAGTGCGTGGTGCGGCTGAGGGACAGGCCAAGGTGCCTCGAGAGTTCCGACAGCGAACACTGCGCGTGTTTTTGCACGATCTGCAGCACCAGTTCGGTGTGACGACTGCGCTGGCAGGCGGCAGGCAGCTGGCGAACGGTTCTTTCCACCACCGCGGCGAGCAGGTCACGGCTCTCCGACAACGACATTTCGCCCCAATACGCCCGCAGCAATTGCACATCCAGGTCGGCATAGTCCTGCCGCTTCAACGGCGCAACGCCGGTATCGCAAAACCGCCGGAAGGCGCGATAGTCCAGATGGAAGGGCGAAACATTGACGCTGATCAATCCAACGTTCTGGGCCTTCAAGTTGCGCACTGTCAGCGGTGATACGACGATAGCCGGGTGGCGCAGCCGGCATCCCTGAGCCTCAACCTCGATCTCCTGGTAGGTCGAGGACAACAGCACCACGGCGCTGTGGCGGATCGTGTTGCGCGTGACCACCCACGGGCTTGTGTAAATGAAGCCCTGATTGTCCGCCAAATAACCGCAGTCCTTCTCCAACGAGGACAAGGCGTCAAATGGCGCATACCCGTCAGCGAGCAGGGAACGACGATGTGACGACTTGTCTTGCATTGCTGCCGTGGAGCCTTGGGCAATGGTTTATCGGACTAGCCCGGAGTGTCGGGCATCTGCCTGGACGCGACAACCGCTGCCAGGGGCTGAAGGAAAACCATTTCCCGTTCAGAGGGCGAGGCGCTTCCAGGCTGCGCGATCGTGTGGATTGTGTGCGGCCTCCTGGCGCAACAATTGAATGCAGAGGCTACTCGGCCGACTTATCGTCAATCGGCTGGCGGTGAGCTCATCATTGGGCTTTCCAGACAGCGCTACAGGGGCGCGCCAAGCTCGGTTTGAGGTTTTTTCCCAAGCCGGATATACTCGAGGGCTTTCCCGCAAACTGGGGCGGGCGAGCATGCTATTTCTCAGTTATCCATTTGCCGACGTTTAGGGACGTATTTTTAATGCCAACCATCAACCAACTCGTGCGTCACGGGCGGGAAGTCGAGAAAGTCAAATCGAAGTCCCCCGCGATGCAGAACAGCCCCCAGCGCCGGGGCGTGTGCACTCGCGTGTACACCACGACGCCGAAAAAGCCGAACTCGGCCCTGCGTAAGGTCGCCAAGGTGCGCCTCACCAACGGCTTCGAAGTCATTTCCTACATCGGCGGTGAAGGCCACAACCTGCAGGAGCACTCGGTGGTGCTCGTGCGCGGCGGCCGCGTCAAGGACTTACCCGGCGTGCGTTACCACATCGTGCGCGGGTCGCTGGACTTGCAAGGCGTGAAAGATCGCAAGCAGTCCCGCTCCAAGTACGGCGCCAAGAGGCCGAAGAAAGCTTAAGTCAGTTTGTAGTTTGTCGGTGCTGTTCAGCCCTGGCAGGCTGAGTCAGCGTAGTGACCCGAAGCGCGGAATTGTCTGCGTGGGTCGAGTAAGCGAGGGCCTGATGGCTCTCTAGGCCCCCGAAAGGGACAAGCCAGCTGAAGCAAGTTAAGAGGTGAAACCATGCCACGTCGTCGCGAAATCCCTAAACGTGAAATCCTGCCGGATCCCAAGTACGGCAATGTCGAGCTCGCCAAGTTCATGAACGTCATCATGCAAGGCGGCAAGAAAGCGGTCGCCGAACGCATCATTTATGGCGCGCTCGAGCAAATCGAAAAGAAGAATCCGGGCAAAGATCCGGTTGAAGCCTTCACCATGGCCATCAACAATATCAAGCCCATGGTCGAAGTGAAGTCGCGCCGCGTTGGCGGCGCCAACTACCAGGTGCCCGTCGAAGTACGCCCCGTGCGTCGCGTGGCGCTGGCCATGCGCTGGCTGAAAGAGGCTGCCAAGAAGCGCGGCGAAAAGTCCATGGCCCTGCGCCTGGCCAACGAACTCATGGAAGCCACCGAAGGGCGTGGCGGCGCGATGAAGAAGCGCGATGAAGTGCACCGCATGGCCGAGGCCAACAAGGCCTTCAGCCACTTCCGCTTCTGATTTTTTCGTTGTCTTCATCATTTGAAAAGCGACGGGCGACCCCTAGCTTTTCAACCGTTTAACCCGGACAGGAATTTCGACAGAGCCGAAGGCAACCGAAATTCCTGACCGAAAGGAATTCATCATGGCCCGCAAGACGCCTATCGAGCGCTATCGCAACATTGGTATTTCGGCTCACATCGACGCCGGCAAGACCACGACCACCGAGCGCATCCTGTTCTACACCGGCGTGAACCACAAGATCGGCGAAGTGCACGATGGCGCCGCCACGATGGACTGGATGGAGCAGGAGCAGGAACGTGGCATCACGATCACGTCGGCTGCCACGACGTGCTTCTGGAAAGGCATGGAGCTCAACCACCCCGAGCACCGCATCAACATCATCGACACCCCTGGCCACGTGGACTTTACGATTGAGGTAGAGCGCCCCATGCGAGTGCTGGACGGCGCCTGCATG
>JBKJTX010000392.1:0-15699 GCA_046590315.1 Ramlibacter sp.
GGCGCGAGCAGCGCGCCGGTGACCACATTCCCGTCGCGCAATGGGAGCACCCGAACATCTCGCCGCTCTTTAACGTGGAGCCGAATGCCGGTACCGTCTGGTTGCGCCTCGAAAACAAGCCGGCGCCGACCAGCCCTCATGTGCAACTTCTGTCGGACGAAACCTTGCAGATGAAGCTGCTGTGGACGTGCCTGCTGGTCGGCGGGTACCTCGGGTTTGGCCTGCTCGTCTTCATCGTGGGGCTGATGCACGCGCGCCTGTATCGCGACCGCGTGTTCGATGTGTACTGCCTCTACGTTGCGTGCATGCTGCTGTTCCAGTTGGCATTCACAGGTTTGGGCGGCCTCTTCCTGTGGCCGCACTCGGCCCTGTTCAACAACGCGGCGCCGGCTCTGTTCATGCTGCTGATGACTGCCTCAGGCATCTGGTTCATCCGTGAGGCGACGGCCATTCAGCGTTACAGTCGGCGCGTGGATCGCATGGTGGTGGCCTTTTCGCTGTTCGGGTTGGTGTTCGCCGGCATCTATGTTCTCGTGAACAGCAGGTGGCTGTACACGGTGCTGAACATCTACGGCCTCGCTTCGGTGGTCCTGAGCGTCTCGCTATGCCTGTGGACCTGGCGCAAGGGCGAGAGCTACTCAGGCTGGCTTTTCCTTGGCTTTCTGCCGATTCACCTGAGCTACCCGTTCCCAGCGCTGCGCGCCGCCGGCGTGTTGCCCGACAGCTGGCTGACGCAGTACACGTTGCTGATCGGTTCCGCCATCGAAATCCCGCTGCTGCTGTGGGTCCTGCACTGGCGCGCCAAGGACTTCAGCGAGAGCCGCGCGCGCCTGCGCGCGCTGGACAGCACCGACCCGCTGACGGGCCTCGCCGCGACGCCCGTGCTGCGCCTGCGCCTGCGGGACGCGCTGCGCCGGGCGATGAGCGCGGGACAGCGGTGCTCGGTCCTGCTGGTCGAACTGTGCAACCATCCCGAGATCGTGTCGCGCGCGGGGCGCGAGGGCGGCGACCGGGCTCTGGTCGTGGCGGGCTCGCGCCTGTCGCAGCTGGTACGCGATGTCGATACCGTCTGCCGCGTCGCCGACACCCGTTTCGCCATCCTGACTGAAGGTTCGCAGTCCATCCATACACGTGGCCTGCTCGCGCAGCACATCGTCGCCCGGGGGCTGGAACCGATCTCTCAACTACCGCCCGACCTCACGCTGCGCTTTCGCGTCGTGACGGCTGCGGCGCCGGATGGCGCGATCGAGCTCACGCCCGAGGGAACGCTCGACGAGCAGCGGCTGATGCAGCGCATGAGCTGGGCGCTCGACCAACTGGCCCGAGACCCGAAGAAGGTGGTGAAACACCTCGAGCCGCGCCCCGGCGACTCGAGCCAGCCATCGTCGGTGCCGGTAACGTGACGATGGCTGGCGGGCGCCTCCCGGTCTTCATCGGCTGGATATTGCAAATTAAGTAGCAAAAGCTCGTTTCAGCCGGCCCGGCAAAAAAACTTTGGGCGCGCCGCGCCGGCCGCGCCTACAGTAGTCGCATGAACGCTCCGCTTGCCAATGAATTGCCAGCTCGCGCCGACCGCCAGTCGCAGGTCGTGCGCGCGCTTCAGGCCGCGCTGCCCGCGCATGCGCTGCTCTGGAACCGCGAGGACACCACGCCTTTCGAATGCGATGGCCTCACCGCCTACCGCGAGCGCCCGCTGGTGGTGGTGCTTCCGGAAACAGAAGAGCAGGTGCAGGCTGTGCTGCGCATCTGCCATGCGCTCGAAGTGCCCGTTGTCGCCCGCGGCGCGGGCACCGGCCTGTCGGGCGGCGCTATGCCCAATGCAATGGGCGTGACGCTTTCGCTCGCCAAGTTCAGCCGCATCCTGGCCCTCGATGCCAACGCACGCACGGCGCGAGTCCAGTGCGGCGTGCGCAATCTGGCAATCAGCGAAGCCGCTGCGCCTTACGGGCTTTACTACGCACCCGATCCGTCGAGCCAGATCGCCTGCACCATTGGCGGCAACATCGCGGAGAATTCTGGCGGCGTGCATTGCCTCAAGTACGGCTTGACGCTGCACAACGTGATGAAGGTGCGCGGCTTCACTGCCTCCGGCGAGCCGGTGGCGTTCGGCAGCGATGCTCTGGACGCCGCGGGCTACGACCTCTTGAGCGTGGTTATCGGCAGCGAGGGCATGCTGGCCATTGCCATGGAGGTCACCGTCAAATTGGTGCCCAAGCCGCTGCTGGCGCGCTGCATCATGGCCAGCTTCGACGACGTGCGAAAAGCCGGCGACGCGGTGGCTTCGGTGATCGCCGCGGGCATCATTCCCGCTGGCCTGGAGATGATGGACAAGCCCATGACAGCTGCGGTCGAAGATTTCGTGCACGCCGGCTACGACCTCTCGGCCGCGGCCATTTTGCTGTGCGAAAGCGACGGGACGCCCGAGGAGGTGGAGGAAGAGATCGGCCGCATGAAGGAGGTGATGCGCCGCGCCGGCGCAACCGCGATCGCGGTGAGCCGGGACGAGGCGGAGCGCCTCAGGTTCTGGAGCGGGCGCAAGAACGCGTTCCCCGCTTCGGGCCGGATCAGCCCCGACTACATGTGTATGGATTCGACGATTCCGCGCAAACGCCTGGCCGACATCCTGCTCGCCATCCAGCAGATGGAAGTGAAGTATGGCCTTCGCTGCGCCAACGTGTTCCATGCCGGCGATGGCAATCTCCACCCGCTGATCCTGTTCGATGCCAACGATCCCGACCAACTGCATCGCTGCGAGCTGTTCGGCGCGGATATCCTGGAGACCAGCGTGGCCATGGGGGGCACCGTGACCGGGGAACACGGCGTCGGTGTGGAGAAACTCAATTCGATGTGCGTGCAGTTCAGCGCGGCCGAGAACGAACAGATGTTCGGGGTGAAGCGCGCCTTCGATCCCAGGGCCCTGCTCAATCCCGGCAAGGTGATCCCGACGCTGAACCGCTGTGCCGAGTACGGAAAGATGCTGGTGCGGGGCGGGCGCATTGCCCACCCCGACTTGCCGCGGTTCTAGCTGCGGCCTAGCGTCGGCACTGGTTGTCGTCAACCAGATTGTCCAATCCCTTTTGCTTCTCTTCGGCCTGCCGGATCCCCTCGTTCAGCGCAAGCAGCGTGAAGGTCGTGAGCGGATTGATGTCCAGCTCGGCGAGCACCCGAGCCGCCAGCGCACGGTCGCCACCCAGCAGGGCGACGATCTGGTCGAACGCCGAGCCGCGGGATGGCGGGGCGGGCGCCGGCGGTAGGGCGGGCGTCGGAGCGGCGGTGGGCGCGGGAGCTGCTGTCGGGGCCGGTGTGGGGGCCGGAGCTGCTGTCGGCGCTGGCGTCGGTGCCGGAGCCGCTGTGGGCGCTGGCGTCGGTGCCGGCGCGGCTGTCGGCGCCGGTGTCGGCGCGGGAGCTGCAGTTGGCGCTGGGGTCGGCGCGGGCGCGGCCGTCGGCGCCGGTGTCGGCGCGGGCGTCGCGACGGGAGGCGGTGGTGCTGCGACTGGCGCAGTCAGGGCCTGCGTCGCCACCAGCACCAAATCGTTGGGGCCGGCCGGCGGGGGCGCGGGAATCGATGAAACACTCAGCTCGGGTGCGTTGAGGATGGTGGGCGTAGTCACCGGCCCGAGGCTCGAACTCGAAATCACTGCGAATTGGGTGCCTGTAGGGAACGTTGCGCCCGCCAGGTAGTTCACGTCGATGATCGACGGGCCAAAGACAAACAAGCCGGCGGCCGATGCTTTGTCAGTGGATCCGCCGCTAAATGACGTGTTTCCGGATACCTGCACCCGATCGTAAACGCCGACGCCTCCGATATCGATGGCCAGCACGGAGTTGGTTTCGATGAAGAGGTTTCCGACGATGTTCAGCGTACCGACCGAGTGCGCGCTGGCGGAGTCCCCCGGCTGCAGCCGGCCGTAGTTGTACAGGGTGCCGCTGCCCCCGCCAAGGGCAATGGTGCCGGTCCCGCTGATCACGCCTGCGCTGGCATTGATCAGGTCCGGAACGGAAGCGCAGCTGCATCCTCCGAGTGACAAAGTGCCCATGACCTTCAGCTTGCCGCTATTCAGGTACAGATCGCCCGCATAGAGCGTCGCACCGGCGGCAATGGCGACGGTGCCCGCATTTTCGCTGACGCTTGCGTAGACGCCACCGGAGGCGGCGGACAGTGTTCCGCCCGCGTTGTTCAGGAAGCCGCCATAAGGCGAGAGGTAGGCGGACCCGCTCAAGCTCACCTTGCCGTCGTTCAGGAATTCCCCGCTGCCACCGATACCGGCAGAACCCGCAATATTCAGAACAGTGGACTTTGCATTGGTCCAGCCACCGCCAAAGGTCACGTTGCCCGTCACGTTCACGCCGTTCGACCCGGTGACACCAATCTTGCCCTTGGCTCCGTCCACCCCGCGCGTCAGTCCGCCGCCGTCCAGTCCGCCGGTGCCTCCCCCGGCGCTGAGATCAATAGCGCCTGCCAAGGTGGCGGCGCCGGACAGTGCGCCGATGGAAAGGCTGCCACCGGCGCCGCCTGCGCCGCCTTGGCCCGCTGTCGTGGCGGCATTTCCACCGAGCCCGCCCTTGGCCTCCAGACTGAGGTTGCTCAACGACAGGTCCCCACCGGTCTTGGTAATCCTGACGGTCCCGCCCACGCCGCCGATAGCGCCGGCACCGCTGTCGCCGCCACTGGCTGCCAGGCCGCCTTCGATCGTGATAGTGCCGCTCACCGTGGAAAGGCTGACCGTGCCGCCTGCGCCACCGGCTGCGCTCGTGCTTGCGCCGCCGGTCGCATAGACATCCGCAAATGCACCGCTCGCCAGGAGTTGGCCGCCCGGCGCCGCGAACGTGCCACCGCCCAGGATGAGGTTGCCGCCCGAAATGGTGACCACGCCTCCGTTGCCACCGACATTGGTGGCGCCACCGCCGTTCACGTCGACTCCGGCAATCGTCACTGTGGCTGTAGTGGCAGTGGCCGTGGCCGTGACATTGCCGCCGGTCCCGCCGGTCGGGCCCGAACCACCGTAGGCGTAGATGCTGCCCACGACGATATCGCCGCGGGCCGATGTCAGATCGACGTTCCCGCCCAAGCCACCGCTTGCCGGACCGCTCGAGGCACCGGAGCCGCCCCCGTACGCATCGATTTGGTCGATCGAAACACCGTTTCGACCATTGACGGATACGGACCCACCGGCGCCACCGCCCATGTCGCCCGACCCGCCGTACGTGTGGATGCCGCCTGGAACGGCAATGACGCCCCGGCCCGCCGTGTTACTGGGGGCGGCTAAAGTGACTGCGCCGCCCGTTCCGCCGGCGCCGAGCGATGCGCTGTAGCCGCCATCCGTGTAGATGGCGCCGATGGAAATGTTGCCGTTGCTGGAATTTGCCGTCACGCTTCCGCCGTTGCCGGCGTTGCCCGGGGTCAAGTTGGCCACGCCGCGGGAATGGACGCCGCCGGCCGCGATCCCCAGGGGCGCGGTGAGCGTGATGCTGCCGCCGCTCTCCGCGTTGGTGCTGCCGCCGGCATCGAGGTAGGCGTTGCCCAGGATGCTTCCGGCCGTCGCCGTGATGTTGATTGGGGCGCCGTAGCTGCGAACGGGCACACTCGCGCTTCCGAAATCGACATTGCCGGCCGTCGCGGTGACCTGCACGCCCTTCAGCGATCCGCCGTCTCCGTTCAGGCTGGCGCCCGCACCGAAGACCACGTCCTGGGCCGCAAGAATCTTGAGGAGATCGTTGGAGGCGTCGATGCCCGCATTGATGTTGACGCTGTGGCCGGCCCCCAACGCGGTCAAGGTGGTACCCCCACTGCCCGAATAAATCGAACTCTGCACGTTGAGGGCGCCCGATGCGGTGAGCTTGACGATTCCGCCAGCGGCGATGCCGATGAGCGGACCGCTGACGACGCCCGGCCGGTCAAGTGTCGCGACCTCGAGAGCGCCGCTGTTCACGAACTCCAGCCTATTCACCGACGCGGCCAGACGGCCGACTGTGTTGCCGGCGTTCGTCAGGGTAGCGGCGCCCGTGGCGGTGTTGAGCATCAAGTCGGCCACCTTGATTGGCGCCGTTTGCGTGATCGCACCCGAACCCTGGGTGGTCATGATCAGCATGCCTGAGGCAGCCGTGATCGCCCCTTGCACCGAGATGTTGTTGTCCGCATCGAGCGCCAACGCGTTCGACGTCGACCATGTGATGGGGGTGGCCACCGTTATGTTGCCGCCACCAGGGCCACTGGTACCGAGGGAGGTCTTGACCACGACGTCGGCCAACTTGAGCTGTGCTTCCAGATCGGCTTTGGTGAGAATGCTGGCGCCAGATCCGCCGCCAAACCGGTAGGGCGTGCCAGGCGTCGCGCCCGCATTGGTCGATCCGGTCGCCTGGATGGTGATGTCGCTGGGATCCAGCAGTAAAGTACCGGCCGCTCCGCGGCTCGCGCGCAGGTCCGCTGTGCCCGTGTAGTCAAGGTATTGCTTGCCCGACACTTCGGCGAATCCACCATCGCCGCCCTGCTCGCCGCCGCGCGCGGAGATCGTCCCGCTGAAACGCGTAGCGTCGTTCGACCAGACGATGACACGCCCGCCGTTGCCGGCTTGCGCGGCATCTGCAGCAATGCTCACGCTTGAACCGACGAAAGTGCTGCTCGCATTCAGGACGTCGGCATTTTCGCCGCGATAGTCGCCGCCGACCCGCACTTGCCCACCGCCCGCGGCGCCGGACGCAATGATCGACGCGTCGCCAAACAATGCCACGCGCTGGCCGAGCACATCGATGCTGCCGCCCTTGTCGCCGGCCGTGGCGGCGATGCGCCCGTCTACCAGCGTGTCGCCGCCGGCCTGGAGCACCACCTTGCCCCCCTCGGCAGTGACTCCGGTGGCCTGGATCAGGCCGCTGTGCTTCAGTTGCCCCGCAAAGATGCCCACGGCATCGCCTTGCAACAGCCCCAGGTTCACCGCTTGGTCCGTTGGCGCCTGCAATTCCAGCCGGATGCCTTCCAGCCCCCGGCCCGTCAGTTCCACCTTCTGGCCGGCCGCCAGCACTGTGGCTCCGCTGGGCGACTGCACCACAGCTTGCGTGCCCACCTGCACGTTCGGCGCGATCAGGACCACGTCGCCACTTCGCGCGACGATGCGACCGTCCACCGTCAGCGCGCCGCCGCCTTTGCCGTCCCCGCCAAAGATCAATCGCCCGGCCAGCGCGTCCGCGTCGCTCATGCGCAACGTGGAGGCGGTGAAGCCGGCTGTGTCCACCACCGCCCCGGCGCCCACTGCGATGCCTGCCGGGTTCACCAGCACCAGCCTGCCGTTAGAGCTCAAGGTGCCAAAGATCGACGAGGGATCGTTGCCCACGACGCGGTTGATCGACAGGCTTTGCGTTGTCGGCTGGTCAAACCGCGTGGCGCTGCCCTGAGGCACCGAAAAGCTTTGCCAGTTGATCAGCGAGCGGTTCGTTCCCGCCGCGTTCTGCGTGGTGACCACCAGGCTGCTGCCTTGTTGCGTCAGCGCAGCGGCGCCAAGCACCACCTGCGCCCCCGTCGGCTGGCCCCACACATCCCCCGCGCCCATGAACGCAGCGGCTACGGCCAGTGCCACCCCAGCGGGCCGGAAACCCGCTACGGCGGGGCTTGGCGCTGCACACGGCACGCGACGCGGCAAAGCTGTGGGTTTGGCTGGCTTGTTCAAGAAGTTCTTTCTGCCCAAGGTCGGCGACCCGAGGCCTCGTTTCGCCAGGCCCGGAGACGGGCCGCCGTGGACGAAAGATGATCTCAACAGTAGCACACCGTTACAGTGGCCGCAACACGAAAGCCTGCGAAAAAGTACCCGCGCGACAAAAGTCTTTGGCGGGCCGGCCGGTGCAGTTTGGTTAACATCGACGGCAAGGTTGCCGCCGGGCAGCACGCGACAAAGTTTGCCGCCATCCTCCCGACGCTTTTTAGATGAGCGTATTCGTCAGCATCGCCTCCTACTGCGACCCAGTCCTCGGGTTCACGCTGTCTCGCGCGCTGGCAACTGCTCGCTGGCCTGATCAATTGCATTTCGGCGTCGTCGAGCAAAGCCCCGCTTCCCGGCCGCCGCCCCTTGCATCGAGCCTGGCGCCCGCGCGATTGAGCTATTTGCGGTTCGATCCGATTTACGCGCGCGGACCCTGTTGGGCACGGGCAATCGCCATGTCGCTCTACGACGGCGAGGACTGGTTCTTCCAGATCGACTCCCACATGGACTTTGACCTGCACTGGGACCAGCGCCTCGCGGTGCAAGCCGAGGCACTGATGCCCGGCCGCAACGGCGTGGTGCTCTCGGCCTATCCCAATGCCTTTGTGTTCGAAGGCGACCGGCCGGTGCACCGTCCGAGCACCGACAAAATCCTCGCCCATGTGCTCAAGCCCGGCGCCACGTTCGAGCCAGATCACCTCGTGCTGCCGTTTGAGGCCCAACCGGTGGACCGTGAGCAGCCCATGGCCGGCTTCCATTTGGGCGCCGGCTGCCTGTTTGCCCCAGGCCAGATCGTGCAGGCCTTTCCTTACGACCCCTGGTTCTATTTCCACGGCGAAGAACAGGCGCTTGCGGTGCGCCTGTTCACCCACGGATGGGACATGTTCCACGTGCCGGGTCTGCCGATCTACCACTTGTACAACACCGCGGATTCTGGTGCGCCGCCCCGACCCATGCATTGGGACGAGAAAGAGGAAATCGGTCGCGGCCAGGCCTGGTGGGGGCTCGAGCAGCGCTCACGCAATCGCTTGGCAGCGCTCCTGGATGGCGCGCCGATGGGCGCTTACGGATTGGGGGCGGTCCGGTCGATGGCCGACTACGCGGACTTCAGCGGCATCGATTTCTCCGCCCGCACGATCGCTTCGCGCGCCTACCATCCGCTGGAACGGGCAGCTCAGCCCGGCTGAGTGCGTTCCAATTCCAGTGCAAGGCACAAGTCGGCCCAAGCCTTGGACTTGTCTGGCAGGTTGCGCAGCAGGTAAGCCGGGTGAAAGGTGACCACCACCGGCACACCCAGGTACTCATGCCGCCGACCGCGCAGTTTGCCGATCGGCTCGTGGGTCCCAAGCAGCGCCTGCACCGCGAAACGGCCCATGGCCAGGATGATCTTGGGTTGCAGCAACTGCACCTGCCGGCGCAAGAAGGGCTCGCATTGCGCCACTTCGTCAGGCTCCGGATTGCGGTTGCCGGGCGGCCGGCACTTGAGCACGTTGGCGATATAGACGTTGTTCGATCGGCCGAGGCCGATTGCCTTCAGCATGTTGTCGAGCAGCTGACCGGCCTGGCCTACGAAAGGCTCGCCCTGGAGATCTTCGTTTTCGCCGGGCGCTTCGCCGACGATCAACCAGTCGGCCTGGCGATCGCCGACGCCGAACACGGTATTGCGCCGGCCGTCGCACAGCTTGCAGGCGCGGCATGCGGCGACGGCCTCTGCCAGCGCGTCCCATTGCATAAGCTCGATGCCGGCCCGCGGGGCGGCCGGGACCTTCGCCGCGAGTTGCGGAACCACGGTGGCCGCAAAGGCCGCCCCCCCCCCCGCCCGGCGGGGGGGCACAGGGGGGGTGTCGTCAATACGCCCAGTATGGGATTGCGACTCGTAGAGTCGCAATCCCATCGCTTCCAGCATGGCGCGCTGACGGGCATCGAGTTGCAAGGTCATAACTTCAAGCTCATCACCACAGCATCTTCGCGTTTGCCGTTGATGGCTGGGTAGTAGGCCTTGCGCTCGCCGACGCGGCGGTAGCCTTGGCGCTCGTAGATGCGCTGGGCACGTGCATTGGTCACGCGCACCTCCAGCCACAACCACTGCGCACCTTGGCCGCGCGACCAGATCGCAAGCGCATCCAGCATGACGCGGCCCCAGCCCTTGGATTGGTATTCGGAAACCACGGTGAGGTTCAGCAAATGCACTTCGTCAACACCCTTCATGGCGACAAAGTAACCCAACAGCACGTCGTTGGCGCACAGCACCTGGGCTTGGTAACCCGAGCGGAGCGAGTCGGCGAAATTGCCGTAGGTCCACGGGTGTTCGTAGGCCCGGCTCTCGGCGGTCACGACCTCGTGCAGACGCGCTTCGGTCAGCGGTTCAAACTGCGCTTCGACGGCTTTGAATACGGCACTCATGGCGAGGTCAGGGGGGCGGCGCGCAACGCTGCGCGCTCCTCGGTAGTTTGGGCCACTTTATCGCGAATGTAGAGAGGCGTTGCGCGTACAGCGGGCCCGGCTTTGCCGCCGACGATCATTGCCGCGGCCACGCGCAGCAGCGCGACTGCCGTTGGCGCGGCCTCGACACGCGCCGCGCCAACCGTGGGCAAGCGGTCGCCATACACGGCGAACGCGTTGCCCGCGACCGCCCAGCCCGGCGGGACCGCGACTGCTTCCGGCTTGCCGAGCGCGATGTCGCCTTGCCGATGCCAGCCACCATCGCCATACTGATACGCGGCCCAATAGACCTCGTCCATGCGGGCGTCGAGGACGGCCACTACCTGCGTCACGCCGGCCCGATCGCGGGCGTCTTCCGCCACCGCCAACAAAGTATCGACCGGAAGCACCGAAACATCCGCGCCAAAGCCCAGACCCTGCGCCACTGCGCAGGCAGTACGCAATCCAGTGAAGGAGCCGGGTCCGCGCCCGAATACGATGGCATCGAGATCACCAAGCGCGAGGCCCGCGCGGGCGAGCAACGACTGGATCGCCGGAATCAGTGTCGTGGAAGCCTGCGCGCCGCCCGGGCCTTCGTATTCGCCGGCCGCGCGCGAGCCGGCCTGCAATGCGATGCGCAGGGTCTCGGTGGAAGTGTCGAATGCGAGCAGGTTCATGGGATCGGTCGAGGCGCGACTCGCCATTATCGAGGCACATAATCGCCGCATGTCGTTCCGCCAATTTCTGGCCGGCTTGTTGCTGGTGGTCGCCACTTCGCCGTCTTGGGCCCAGGCCCTGCCGGCCGAAGTAGAAGCCGCTCTCGCGCGCGCGAAACTGCCGCGGGACGCGATCGCGGTGATGGTGGTCGAAGCCGACGGCAAGGCCGCGCCGCGCGTGGCCCACCGCGCGAATGTGCCGGTCAACCCCGCTTCGCTCGCCAAACTTGCCACCACTTTCGCGGCGCTCGACATTCTCGGTGCGGCCTACAGCTGGCCCACATCCGTCTACGTGGAGGGGGCCGTGCAGGGCGGCACATTGCAAGGGAATCTTTACATCAAAGGCCAGGGCGACCCCAAGCTGGTGGTCGAGCGGCTGTGGCTGCTGCTGCGCCGGGTGCAGGGCCTGGGCATCCGCTCCGTGAGTGGGGACATCGTGCTGGACCACAGCGCCTTCGACGTGTCGCCGCAGAACGCGGGCGCTTTCGACGGGGAGCCTTTGCGACCTTACAACGCGGCGCCCGATGCACTGCTGCTGAATTTCAAGTCAGTCATGATGACCTTCACGCCACACGGCGCACAGGCGCAGGTTCAAGTGGAGCCGCCGCTGGCCGGCGTGCAAGTGAATGCCAGCGTGCCACTCACCAAGGCCGACTGTGGGGATTGGCGCGCCGGTTTGCAGGCCGACTTCAGCGATCCCTCGCGCATTCGATTCGCCGGCGCCTACCCCGCCGCTTGCGGCGAGCGCAGCTGGCCGGTCGCCTATGCCGACCCGCGCAGTTACGCGCCGCGCGCCATCGCGGGCCTCTGGCAACAAATCGGTGGCAGCATCGGCGGCCAAGTGCGCGACGGACGCGTGCCCGTGGGGCTGACACCGGCGTTCGAGGTTCAATCGCCTCCGCTGGCCGAGATCATTCGCGACGTGAACAAGTACAGCAACAATGTGATGGCGCAGCAGTTGTTCCTGACGCTGGGCCTGCAGCAGAAGGCGCCCGCCACGCTCGAGAGTGCGCGTGAGGCGATGCGTCAATGGTGGCGCGAGCGCTTCGGCGCCGCCGACATGCCCGCCTTCGACAACGGCTCGGGACTGTCGCGAGAAGAACGCATCAGCGCGCAGCAGTTGGCGCGGCTGCTCCAGGCGGCGTGGGCCTCGCCGCTGATGCCCGAACTGATGTCGTCGTTACCGGTCACCGGTGTCGATGGCACGCTGCGTCGGAGCCGCGGCAAGACTACCTTGGGATTGGCCCACCTGAAGACCGGGAGCCTGCGCGACGTTGCCGGCGTCGCGGGCTACGTACACGCAGCCAGCGGCAAGCGGTACGTTCTGGTGGCGATTTCCAACCATCCGCAGGCGCCAGCCGCCCGGGCGGCCATCGACTCACTCATCGAGTGGACCGCCCGCGACCTCTAAGACCCATGGCTGAACTTATCGGCTATTTCGCCGCGATCCTCACCACCATCAGTTTTGTTCCACAGGTCTGGCAAACGTTTCGCACCCGCGACGTCAGTGGCATTTCGCTTGGCATGTACCTAGTGTTCGCTTGTGGCGTTTCCCTGTGGCTGGCCTACGGTGTTCTGACGGGCGCGTGGCCAATCGTCGTCGCGAACGCAGTGACGCTGGCGTTGGCCGTCGCCATCATGGCGATGAAGCTGCGCTACCGCTGAGCCAACCCGCACCGCTTTACCAGCGACTGCGGATCCGCGAGTAGGCGTAGTCGCCCAGCTTGAGCTGACCCTGCGGCGTCGGATAGACACTGTCCGCGAAGAGGAAGGTGTTGTAGTCGACACCGGCGATGACAGTGGAGGTCGTGCACAGCGCGGAATTCACTTGGCCCGATCCGGTCCCGATGCCTGGGCCGGGGTCGACCGACGTACAAACGGGGTCGGTCGCATTCAAGAATCCGTAAGTAGAGGGCCTCCCGACCATCAGATTGAACAGCAGCGCGGCGTCGACGTAGAGCATGTTGTTGCCCTGGTCGACGAGCGCCACCAGCAGTTCTTCGTTGAACTTGCGGCTGGCGTTGCTCAACAGCACTGGCTGAGCAATGCGCGCTGCCCAGGGGCTCTTGCCAAGGTCGTAAGTGCCGAGCACCACGATGTGGGTGGCGCCGGCGGCGGCAAGACGCTTGGCCTGAGTGGCCATGTCGCGGGCGGCCTGCGCCACGTTGGCGATCATCTGATCGCTGGTCTGCGCACCCGAAGTGACCAGGCCCATCTGGTAGATGATGTCGCTGATGCCGCCATTGACCAGCAGCAGGTCATTCGGGACTGGGGGCGTTGCTGCAAGGAACGTATCGATCTGCTCCTTGAGGGTCTGGCTGGCATTGCCTCCCGCTGCGTCCGGCTCGTTGACGATGCGCGCGTTGCCGGCCGCGTAAGCCGTTCCGCCGGAAACCGCGGACGTGAGGGTCAAGCCGAAGTTGGTGGCCGTGAACTGGGCCCAGTTGTTGACGCTCGCGCCGTTGACGGTGTAGCGCGTTCCGGCCTGACCCGTGTCGGTCAAGCCATCGCCGAATGCGACTACCCGCGTGGGCTGCAGGCGCGACTCGATCGTCCCGGAGCCGCAGGCTGCGAGCAACAACGTCGCGCCCGACGCCAGCACCAACGCGGCGCGGCGCATCCAATTACTTGCCATGAGATTCTCCAATTAGCTGGAAGGTAGTTTAACGAGGCGCCGGCGGCCTCAGTGCGCGCAGGCTCTTTGCAGCCGGTCGCGCACGCCTTCCCACTCGGGGGTCTGAGGTGGCATTTCGACCCAGATGAGTCGCACACCCTGGTCATCGAACTCGCGCAGCACCGAAAAGAGCTGGCGCGCCGTTTCCTGCGCGTCGTCGGGCATGCGCCGGCGCAGCACCTGGCTGGACCGGGTCTGCAGCACCACACGCGAATAGATTGCGATGTCGGTGGCCTCGGCACCGAGCACGTCTAGCGCCGTCTGCAGGGTGGCGGCGTCCATGAGCCGCACCCGAGCATTCGGTGCGTAGTGCGACTCGAGCGTTCCCGAAGCGCGCGGGACTGCCCCCTCCAGGTCATGCGGCAGTCGCAGCGTTTCGCCACCAGCAGCTTCCAATTGCTCGCGAGTCAATATGCCGGGCCGCAGCAGGACGGGCGCACCGCGCGTGCAATCAACGATGGTCGACTCGATGCCGACCCGGCAGGCGCCGCCGTCGAGGACGAGCAACTCGTCGTTAAATTCCGACTGCACGTGGGCGGCGGTGGTTGGGCTCACTCGGCCGAACCTGTTGGCGCTGGGTCCTGCCAAGCCGGCGATTGGCGGCACCATGCCGGCACAGGCGAGCAGCAGCGCGTGCGCGACCGGATGAGCGGGGCAGCGCACTCCGATCGAATCCTGCCCCCCGGCCGCCGCAGCAGCCACGTCGGGACGGCGCGGCAGGATCAGCGTGAGCGGCCCCGGCCAGAACGCGCGGATGAGCTTGACGGCAAACGGGGGGACGCTGGAGGCGAAACTTGAAACCGAAAGTTCATCGGCCACGTGCACGATCAGCGGGTGGTCGCTCGGGCGG
The DNA here is from genome assembly GCA_046590315.1 of Ramlibacter sp. Taxonomy (GTDB): domain Bacteria; phylum Pseudomonadota; class Gammaproteobacteria; order Burkholderiales; family Burkholderiaceae_C; genus Ramlibacter. The sequence goes on from JBKJTX010000392.1 coordinate 14,350, forward strand.
CCCTTGGCTGCGAATATGCCGGCGACCGCTTTCTCGTCCGCCGCATTCGCGCCCAGCCCGTACACGGTCTCGGTCGGGAACGCGACCAGGCCGCCGTCGGCCAGCAGCCGCGCTGCCTGCGCGATGGCTGAGGGGGATGCGCCGTCGAGAATCATGGGTGCGTCAGAACGCAGCGATGCCCAGCAGGGCGGCCGCTTCCAGCGCCACCTTGCGCGCCTGGAAAGCCGTGTCGGCGGTCATGGTGAGGTGACCCATCTTGCGACCCCTGCGAGGGCCCTGCTTGCCGTAGAGATGCAGGTGGGCGCCGGGCAAAGCGAGTATGCGTGCCCAAGGTGGATCGACCGGGGCGTCACCGCTGGTGAACCAGAGGTCGCCCAGCAGATTCAGCATGACGGCCGGGCTGTGCAGGCGTGGCTCGGTCAGCGGCAGACCGGCGAGCGTGCGCACCTGAAGTTCAAACTGCGACAGATCGCAAGCGTCCATGCTGTAGTGGCCACTGTTATGGGGCCGTGGCGCCATCTCGTTCACGACCAGCGCTCCGTCGTTCAGGATGAAGAACTCGACGCAGAGAACACCCGTGAAGTCGAGACCTTGCGCGATCGACCGCGCCGCTTGCACGGCCTGGCGCACCTGCGTTGTCGAAAGTGATTGCGCCGGGACCTCGGTCACCGCCAGAACGCCGTCCCGATGCAAATTCAATTGAACCGGCAGGTTGACGATGGCGCCATCACGTCCGCGCGCCACGATGACGGAGCACTCCGCCGCCAACAGCAGCAATTTTTCCAGCACGCAGGGAACGCGCTGGAGCTCGGCCCAGGCGGCCGTCAATGCTTCACGGGTCTCGACGCGAATCTGGCCTTTTCCGTCGTAGCCCAGTCGTGCTGTCTTGAGCACACCCGGCAACAACTCGTCCGCGACAGCGGCCAGCTGCTCCGGCGTGTCGATCACTGCGTAGGGTGCGCAGGGCACACCACACTTGCGAAAGTGCGCTTTTTCGCGGGCGCGGTCTTGCGCGATGGCCACCGCCTCGGCCCCTGGCGCAACGGGGCGCAGCGCAGCCAGGGTTTGAAGCGCCACGGCCGGCACATTCTCGAACTCGGTGGTGATCGCGGCGCTGCATTCAGCCAGTTGGGCCAGCCCTTGCGAATCCAGATAATCGGTCTGGATGTGGCGATGGCTGACCAGGCCGGCCGGGCTGGCTGCATCGGGGTCCAGGACGGCGGCGAAATACCCCAATCGTTGGGCCGCGTGGACGAACATCCGGCCGAGCTGGCCGCCGCCCATCACGCCCAAGGTCGCGCCAGGCAGGATCACCTCGGCGCCCACTCGACTAGCTTCCGCGCTATGCGC
>JBKJTX010000507.1:0-3440 GCA_046590315.1 Ramlibacter sp.
GGCCGTGGTTGCGCAGGATCACCGCCGGCTTGTCGCCGATGTTATTCAAAAGGCGCGGCGCTTCTGCGGCGTGAACGGTGACGCCTTCGAAGTCGTGATAAGCCAAAAGGCCATGCAGTTGCGCGGAATAGAAGTTGTTTTGCGCGAGGCCGCCCTGCGTGCAAGCCACCGCCATGCCGGTCGTGGTGTGCGTGTGCATCACGCAATGCGCCTCGGGGATGCCGTCATGAATCGCCGCGTGCACGGTGAAGCCCGCGGGATTCACGGGCCACGGGTTCTCGTCGAGCTTGTTGCCTTGAATATCGATCTTCAGAAGATTGCTGGCCGTCACCTCGCTGTAGTGCAGGCCGAACGGGTTGATGAGTAAATTCTTTTCGGCCCCGCTCACACTGACAGGCAAACGGATGGTGATGTGGTTGTAGATCATCTCGGTCCAACCGAGCAAGTCGAAGATGCGGTAGCACGCCGCCAGTTGCACCCGCGCCTGCCATTCGTCGGGATGCATGCGATTCGCCGCATTTTTGAGGACCGCGCTCATTCGAATGTTTCCAGTCGCTAGGTCTTGCTGGCCGAAAGCGCCTGGGCGCCGCTCTTGTATTTCGCCGCCAAGTCGCTGGTGGCGCGCGCCAGCAGGTTGTTGTCCACGCCGACTGCGACAAATGTCGCGCCCAGATCCAGGTACTTGCGTGCCATCGTCTCTTCGGTGGTGAGGATGCCGGCCGCCTTGCCGGCTTTGACGATGCGCCGGATGGCGTCTTCGATGGCGGCCTGCACGTCGGGATGGCGGGGATTGCCTACATGTCCCATCGCCGCCGAAAGATCGGACGGCCCGATGAAGACGCCGTCCACGCCTTCGGTGTTGGCAATGGCATCGAGGTTCGCCAGCGCCTCCCGGCTCTCCGCCTGCACCAGCAGGCACACCTGCGCGTTGGCTTCCTTGCCGTAGTTGGGGTGGCGGCCCCAGCGCGATGCGCGCGCGCCGCCCATGCCGCGGATGCCGTCCGGCGGGTAGCGCATGGCGCGCACAAGGTCGGCCGCTTGCTGCTGCGTGTCGACCATCGGAACCAGCAGCGTTTGGACGCCGAGGTCGAGATACTGCTTGATGAGGGCCGTGCCGATGTTGCCGTGACCGACCGGCACCCGGGCAATGGCATGGGAGCCAGGGTACCCGGCGATGACCTGTGCCTGCTGCAGGATGCTGCGCAAATCGTTGGGCGAATGCTCGCCGTCGATGAGCAGCCAGTCGAAACCGGCGCCCGCGCAGATCTCGGTGGTGTAGTGATCGGCCAGGCCCAGCCACAAGCCGATCTGCGTGCGCTTCTCAGCAAGAGCTTGTTTGAACGGGTTGTGCGGTGTCTGCATGCAAAGCTTTCAGCAAAATTGAAATTCGAAGCCCATTTTGGCCGCTACCGCGATCCTACCTATCGCGATCCGCATTGCGCGTATCCAACACCACCGCCTGCTGGACCGAAGTGTTCACGCGCAACGTGAACACATCCGGCCGCGCATAGTGCCCGACGACATCGAAATCCATTTGCGCCATGACAACTTTGGACATGTCGAGTTCGGCCGTCAGCAGTGCGTCTTCGTTGTAGACCGGTCCGGCCAGCACTTTGCCGAGCGGATCGATGATCATGCTGCCGCCGCGCATCAGCACGGTGTCGGGTTCTTCGGGCAGCCGGTTGTTCATCCGGTCGGCTGGAAATTGGGACCGGCGCAGGTGTTGGCATGCCGACAACACAAAGCAGCGCCCTTCCATCGCAATGTGTTGCATCGTCGACGCCCAGCTGTCGCGGTCGTCGGCCGTTGGCGCGCAGTACAGTGCGATGCGTTGCTGGTACATCGTCATGCGCAGCGCCGGCATGTAGTTCTCCCAGCAGATCACGGCGCCCAGTGGACCATAAGGCGTGTCCACAGTTTTAAGCGTGGAGCCGTCGCCGAAGCCCCATACCAGCCGTTCCAGCGCAGTGGGCATCAGCTTGCGGTGTTTGCCCAACACTTCGCCGCCCGGCCCCAGATAGACCGCCGTGCAGTAGAGTGTGCCGCCATCGCGCTCGATGATGCCAACGCACACGTACAGGCGGTGCTCGCCCGCCGCTTTGGCAAGCTGCGCCATCTCCGGGCCGTCGAGTGTTACGGCGCTGTCGAAGTAGCGCTTGAATTCGGCGCGACCTTCCGGCGTTCTCGCGCCAAGGTAGATATGGAAGTCGGCGCCTTTCGGATAGCCGCCGATGAAGGCTTCCGGAAACACCAGCAGCTGCGCGCCCTTTGCAGCCGCGTCGGCCATCAGTCCCAGCGCACGTTCGACGGTGGCGGGTGTGTCTAGCAGCACGCTGGAGGTTTGTGCGACTGCGGCGATCAGCTTCATGGCGTTTCCCAATTCGAAATGATGACGGCCCATTGCTCGCGCAGCATGCGAATGCAAGGCGTGGTCACTGTGGCCGTTGGGGCTCAGATAGTCAATATTGAGCCGATTGCTGCCACTTTGTGGCAGGATCGAGGCGCACAGTCACTCCCCATGTCACGCGCCGAACGCCTGCTCCACCTGATGCAGATCCTGCGGCGCCATCGCCAGCCGGTCAGCGGCGCTGCACTTGCCGCCGAGATCGATGTCAGCCTGCGCACGCTGTACCGCGACATTGTTTCGCTGCAAAACCAGGGCGCCACCATCGAAGGCGAGCCCGGCGTGGGCTACGTCTTGCGGCCGGGGTTCCTGTTGCCGCCGCTGATGCTGTCGCGCGAAGAGATCGAGGCGCTGGTCCTCGGCTCGCGTTGGGTCGCCGAGCGCACCGACTCCCGCCTGGCCGAGTCTGCGCGCCAGGCGCTGGCCAAGATCGCCGCCGTGCTGCCGGAGGACCTGCGGCACGAGCTCGACACGTCGTCGTTGCTGGTGGGCCCGGGGGAGGTGCTGGCTGGCAGCGACACGCATCTGGCGCAGTTGCGCGCGGCGATCCGAGGGGAGCGCAAGCTCGACATCGAGTACCGCGACGGACAGGGCCAGGCCAGCCAGCGCGTCATCTGGCCGTTTGCATTGGGGTTCTTCGATCGTGTGCGCATGGTCGCTGCCTGGTGTGAGCAGCGCCGGGAATACCGGCACTTTCGCGCTGACCGCATCGTCGCGCTGCACACCCTGGAAGAAACCTACCCGCGCCGGCGGCACGCCATGCTCAAGGAGTGGCGGCAGATCGAAGGCATCACGCAGCGCTGATGCTGGCGCCGAAAGCATGCTGCCAGAATTTGGCAGTTGGTTGTTTAGGATGACTTCACCGGCGCCATGACCGGCAACCTCGAAGGAACCCAAAAAATGACGACCCAACCCAACTTCTTCATCCTCTACGTGGCCGACCCCGTCGCCAGCGCTGCGTTCTATTCCAAGCTGCTCGGCCGCCCCGCCATCGAGGCCTCGCCCACGTTCGCGATGTTCGCGCTCGACTCCGGCG
>JBKJTX010000047.1:0-3673 GCA_046590315.1 Ramlibacter sp.
GACAGCCAATGCCATGCAGGGCGATCGCGAGGCGTGCCTGGCCGCGGGCATGGATGACTACATGACCAAGCCAGTTCGCGTCGAGGCACTGATCGACGCGCTCCACAACACCGTCGCGCGCAGCGACCGCTGAGGAAGGGGCGGAAGAACGGTCGGCCGCATCGGTCGATGGCACGGGAATGCAGGTCGCACGACGGACGCCGCTGCAGCGGGTGGTGGATGATCGTCACCTTCCCGAGGCTTACGGCCCGAAGTTGCTGCCGCAGTTGCTGTTCATGCAGTTGGGCCACGGTGCGCTGCGTGCGTTCGCCGGCTTCCGGCCAGTCGTGGTGCATTCGGCGGGTGCGCGGCTCGGGTTTCAGCGCGGCAACGGCGGGCAGCGCCAGCACCTGATCCAGATCTTCTTGCGCACCTTGCGGTCGAGCTGACGGAAGTTGTGGTCCACCTCGCGGAAGTCGGCCAGCAGCTCGCGCGCCCTTGGGGTAGGCGTCGGCGCCGAGTTGCTCGCGCAAGGCAAAAAGTTCGTCCTCAGCGCTTCGGCGACATCAGCCTCGCTCATCACCCGCACGTTGGGCAGCACGAACACCCGATGCAGGAAGCTCGCCACCAGCGGCGCATGCGGCGAGGCCAGCAGCCGCCAGGCTGGGTGTCGGTCGCGCAGGGTGGTGAGGGTGGCGTGGTTCATGGCGACGAATTCGCGGGTTCAGTCCTGCGGCGCACTGGTTACCAGCTTCTCCTCAAGCCACTCCCAACGCTTTTCCTTGACCATGACGAAGCGGCAGCGCCCGTCGGACAGGTTCGCCCACAGGCCGCCGATCAGCCGATCATCCTCCGAGGAAACCCATCGATCCGCGCCCTTGTACTCAACGGCCACAATCGCACCGGGCCTGTCTGCGGTTCCGGGTAGCTGACACAGAAAGTCAGGGTAGAAGCGCCCGTCGGCCTTTTGCAGGAAGAACGAACTGCCTTCGCGCCGAACGAGATTGCGGACCCAGAACTGGATGCGCCCCTGCTGCGCCTGAATGTCAAGCCAGCAGGCGCACTCGAACTTCTCCTTGCTGTCGAAGTCGCCGATGCGCCCGTAGAAGTGCTTGCGGAATTCGAATTGCCCGAAACGCAAGTCGTAGTCGCGGCTGGGTGCGTAGGCTTGGGCATGGAACTCGAAAGCATATTGATCGGTTACTGCGACGCGCGAAGCCGCATCGTCGCCGGACACAGGTCCCATGGGTAGTCCAGCACCTCCGGGTCGTCGAACAACTGCAGCCCGCCCTGCCCCCGCAAGGCAAGCTGCGGCACGCGAAAGCGCTCGCCCAGTTCGGCCGGGGTCTGGAAGAACTCGATGGCCGTGGTGCGGCTGATCTCGGCGGCCTCAACAATGGCGGCCGCCGCCGAGTCACTGGTGACCGAGGTCTTAAGCACCTCGGCCTCCTCCTCGGTCAGCGGTGAAGTAATGGTCAGCGTGTTGAGCTTTCCGTCCCAGCTCACCTTGTCGCGTACCGGCTTCGGTACGCTCTTGAGGTCGGGCTTCTCGGTCAGCGTAATCGCCACTGGCCGAACCACGACGCGACCCGCGTGTCCCTCCAGATCCAGCCACGCTTGCTCGGCGCGGACGGCGGTGACGAACTCGCTCACTTCGCGCCGTTCGAAGCCGGCGCCGGCCACCAGACGGTCACGCAGCGCGCCTGCCGTCTCGGCAAAGTTGCGCGACACGACGAAGGCATAGGACTGGTTCAACGCCTTGGCCTGCCGATGACTGGCGCCGGGCTGCCGCAACACGCGCCCGAGCAACTGTTCCACGGCCGTGGCCGATGACAGCGACACCATGCTGACCAGGATGTAGGCGAACGGGCAGTCCCAGCCTTCGGCCAGCGCCTTCTGGGTGATGACGAACTTCACGGGGCAGGCCGGATCGGCAATGCCCAGCTTGTAGTCGGCGTCGATCTGCTCCAGTCCCCTTTCTTCACCGGTGGCCACCACGATCTCGCTGGCCGGGATGCCGTGGTTGATGATCAACTCGTGGCGCACCCGCTCGAAGTCCAGCGTGTCCACACCGGCGCGACGCGGTTCCGATTGAATCAACACCAGCGGCCGCAGATAGGGGCTGCCGGCGCGGCGCTCTTCGTCGGCCAGCTTGTGCAGCGCATCGCGCCGGCCGATGGCGTCGGCCAGGCACTGCTGCCAGTTCGGCTCGGTTTCCAGCACCACCGGCAGCTTGATCATTTCCTCCGCCTTCAACTCGGCGGCGGAGACGCTGTGCAGCACGTTGCTCGGCGTGCGTTCCAGATCGCGCGTGGCGGTCAACTCGATCACGCCGCTGGGACGGAAACGCGCCAGCATATCGAAGGCCAGTTCGGTACGGCTGTTGTGCGCCTCATCCACGACGACGAACGGCCGGCGCAGGCGCAGCACGTTGGCCAGCGAGCAGGGCGTTGTGCGTTCGGCGCCTTCGCCTTCGCTCGACAAGCCGTCGCGCTGGGTCGGCGACAGGTTGTCGAAGTGATGCATCAGCGCGCCGCTGCTCTGATACACCTTGCGGGACTCTTCGTCCTCCACCTGCAACGCCTGCCGGGTGGCGACGATGATCGTGGTCGAAGTGTCCAGCGTGGCGCGGGTGACGCTCTTGGCCTCGTCCAGATCCATCACCGTGATCGGCCCGGCCTCGCGCAGCGCCGTGTGGTACGGGTGCAGGCGGTCACGCAGCGCGCGCAGCGTCTGCTCGCGGATCGGCTTGCTGGGCACCAACCACAGGATCACGCTGTGTTCGCAACGCAGCAGGTGCGTGTTGACCAGCGCCACGCTCTTGGCGGCCAGCCAGGTCTTGCCGCCGCCGGTGGGCACGCGCAAAGCTTCGGCGGACTTTGCGCTCCGGTTGCACCGTCACACCTCCAGCGCGTAAGGGGGTTGCTTGAAGGTGATGCGCTCGCGCCCGGCGCGGCCCCCCATCGGGTTGGCGGCGGCGTAGATTATTTTCGGGCCGGTAAACTGGGGGGCAGCGCCAGTACAGCAAATCCAGTTCACGGTTAACGGCGAGTGTGGCGCGTTGCTGCGCGCGGTGAATGCGACCCCGCCAGACATCCACATGGTCTGGTCGCTCGACGTAGAACACCCGATGTGGATAACGCGTCAGCGGCCAGGAGCGCAGGCCGGGCAGGTTCAAGTCGTGGGCGTAGCGCGGCGCGCTGGTCGCAGGGTGGCGGCCGATGTGGGCATAGGTCTGCTCCAGCGCGTCGATGAAGCCGAGCGCGGCCGGCCCTGTGTCCTCTTCCAGATCGCCTCCGGTTGCGGCTATGCTGCGCTCTCTTCCGCACGCTTGAAAGCCCGACGATGACCGACCGTGTTCCCATCCTGCCCCCGCTGCCGCTGGGCGGCGAAACCTGCGTGCCGTTCGCGCCCGGCGCGACCTACCCCGATCCGCGCGTCGAGGTGCTCGACGATGCGTTCCTGCAGTACCGGATCTTCAGCGCGACCGTCGAGCAACTGGTGACCGGCCTGCGCTGGGCCGAGGGGCCGGTGTGGTTCGGCGATGGCCGCTATCTGCTGTTCTCCGACATTCCGAACAACCGCATCCTGCGCTGGGACGAAACCAGCGGCATGACCAGCGTGTACCGCTCGCCTTCCGACAATGCAAACGGCCACGTGCGCGACCGGCAGGGTCGATTGCTCTCGTGCGAAC
>JBKJTX010000167.1:0-3870 GCA_046590315.1 Ramlibacter sp.
TGAGCAATGGGGGTTGCGTGGCGAGGGCGATGTCGCCGCGCTTCCATTGCTGGCCGCGCTGCTTTCGGCCTTCACCCTCCTGGCGACGCCCCTCTTTAACTCGATGATCCGCATGCAGGAAATCGAGGCCGACCGCTTCGCATTGAACCTTGCGCAGGAGCCGGTTGCGGAGGCCGAAGTCGACCTCAAGCTCACCGAGTATCGCAAGCCGGACCCGGGACCGGTGGAAGAGATTCTCTTTTTCACCCACCCGAGCACGCGCTACCGCGTGCACGACGCCATGCGTTGGCGCGAGGCCATGCGCAGGGACGCTCCTGACAAGCTGTGGCCGGCCGGAGCGAGGTAAGCTGCCGCGTCGTCAAGGAGAAGACGACTCGTACCTGCACGGAGTGCGGTGGCGCCAACGCTGGTGCCGGGCTGCGGGCACAGCGCTTCCATGCCCATGCTCTGCATTAGCGTTGCTACGTGGCGCCGACCGACCCGCAGGCCCTGGCGATGCAGCTATCGCGCAGCATGCGCGCGCCCATGATGGGGTGCTCCAGATGCAGCTCGTCGAGCAGATGCACATGGCCAAGTCGGCGTAAAAAATCATTCTCCAGCGTCAGTTGCCCGATCTTGGCGTGCAGGGGCTGCAGATCGACCGGCTCTTGTGCATCGGCGCTTGCGCCGCGAAATGCCGTCGCCGCGTCTTCAAGCATTGCCGGCGCCACTCGGTGATCTGGTTGGGGTGCAAAGCGAACTGCTTGGGCAGATCGGCGCGTCTTGTCTTCGCGCAGCGCAGCTAAGGCGACTTGCGCCTTGAACGCGGCTGTGTGGGTGCGGCGAGTACGCCGCGCGGTTTTCTTGACCATCGCGAAACTCCTGTCGCCGAGCTGTCTTCGGCCCGGCATCATGCCCGGAGTTTCCACGTAAAGTTTCCACTTAAAATACCGTTCAGATTCTCGGAGCCACTTTCTGACAGCCGTATTGCCGAGCGAAGCGCTGAGCTAACATCAACCAATGAACTACCGCTTTCGCGCATGAGTGCCGCAACGAAGAACCTGTCCGAATACATCGTGGTCCACATGGACAGGATCATGCATGAGTGGGAGACATTTGCCGCCACGATGTAGCCGGCGGCGTCCGACATGTCATCGGTTGAACTTCGCGATCACGCCATGCAAATGCTTGCGGCGATCTCGGTGGACATGGATCAAAGCCGCAGTGCCGCTCAAGAAACAGAAAGGTCCAAAGGGCGTGCGCCCAGTGCGGGTGCCAGCGCAGCTAAAACGCATGGCGCCATGCGCCACGCAAGCGGCTTTTCCCTGGAACAGTTGCTTGCCGAATTTCGAGCAGTGCGGCACAGCGTCATGCATCTTTGGTTGTCCCAGGGCACGGCCTTGCCAGAAGACAGCGACGAGGAACTCATTCGATTTAATGGCGCGCTGGACCAGGCACTGGCCGAATCAGTAGCGACCTTCGCCCACCACGCCAATCGAACCAAAGATACTTTCCTGGCCATCTTGGGTCACGATTTGCGGGGGCCCTTGGCCACGATGAGTCTGGCCGGCGTTTACCTCTGCCGCCCGGGTGTCGGCACCGATGCCACCACACGGATGGGGGCGCGCGTCTCCAGAAGCGCTGCAACCATGACGGCCATGGTCAACGACCTGCTTGAGTTCTCCCGCTCGCAGCTCGGCGGAAAAATCCCCCTGGCGCCGGAAGTAGCGAATCTCACAGAAATCTGTGAGAGTGCCGCGCATGACGCAGGAGCCGTCTACCCAAACGCGATCATTGAAGTGGAAGTGTCCGGCGACGTGACAGGCATCTTCGACGCGGACCGGCTACAGCAGGCCTTGACCAACCTGCTGGTAAACGTGGCGCAGTACAGTGCGGAGCAGGTGCCGGTCGTGATCGCTGCTCACGGGACCGCCGAGGCGCTGAAGGTGAAGGTGACCAACCAAGGCCCGGTGATCCCGGCCGCGCGACTCAAAATGATATTTGATCCACTCGCCCAGCTTCCTCAGGATGGCAGCGCGCGCAAGCGCTTGGCGACCAGCCTGGGGCTGGGTCTCTTCATTGCGGAGCAGATTGTTCTGGCACACGGCGGCGCAATCAAGGTGGAGTCCAGTGCGCTCAACGGGACTGCCTTCTCGATTGACATTCCGCGTTTGCAAGCTCCGCCGAACGAAGTTGCGTAAACCGGGTCTCCTTGCCGACGGCAGCTCACGCCGCAGCCCGCGCCTCGCCTTCCTCAACGACCTCAGGAAAAAACATCACCCCGTCCGACGATCGGAAGGGCGCGAGTATCTTCATTCGAATCGGTGCGCCGCCGGCCGTTCGGTTGATTCGCAGCCACCGGCGGATGTGGGGCGCGGGCAGGTCGGCCTGCTTGCGGGTGACGATGGTGACGCTGCCATCGGCGTCGACGATCTGTATGACCGGATCGCGGTCGGTCCACACCATCCGGTCGATCGCCGCCATTCGGGGATCGAGTTTGTTCTTGTTCAATGCCATGACCGCATCTTCACCGGCGCGCGCCCGCTCGAAAATCAGGCCGAGTCGCAACGCGCTGTCGGAGGCTGCAGCGACCGAGTGTCGGACCACGTTGATCGCTGGTTGCGTGCGCATGCTCGCCTTACAGCGTCAGGCCCGCGGTGGCGCCCAGATAGCGCTCCAGCACGGCCATCTCGTCGGCGGTGGGTGAGCCCTTGCCGGCAATCACTGCAAACACGTTGCCCATGAAGCCGCCGCGCGGGTAGTAATTCAAGAAGCCCCAGCCAATCAGCATCTGGTTGAACGGTGCGGGCGAAAACGCTCCGTGGGTGCTGCCGACCACCGCGGAATTGACGCGCAGCTGCTGCGCGCCGGGCCCCGACGTCATGGCGACGACGGCGGGCGCGTTGGGCGCCAATGCCGTTGCGCTGGTGAGCTCGACGGTGCGTCCGTTCGCGTCGATCCACTTGGCCTGCGGGCGCCCATCCACCAGACCCAGCTCGCTCGCGTGCGAGTCTTGCGCCTTGGAGGCTTGGAACACAACGCCGGTGTTGCCGGCGCCGGGGATGCTCACCGCGGCGATCGCGAAGTGTGAGTCGTGCAAGTCGTAAAGCATGCGGTTCTTTGGATTGGCTTGCACGCCTGGCAGCGGGTCGGCCTTTTTGCACCAGAGGCCAAAGGTGTCGACAGTCGTGTGGTCGCTGGTCTTCTTGCCGTTCACTGTGCGCATTACCGGTACCGACATGCTTCCCGCAGGCCCCATCTCCTTGTTGATCCAGTTGATCATTTCCATCGCGTTGCCCGCGCTGGAGCCGTACCCGGAGTCGGAAACCGCGCGCACCGCCTGGCCATCCGTCGAGGGTGTGCCCTGCATATAGTCTGTGTGGGCATCGTTCATGTCCCACTTGCTGGCGCTGTACTTGGCAAGGATCGCCATCGCCGCATCGCTGAGGCTGGTGGCGGCATACGCGACCGGATCGACCAGCGAGTAGATCTTGCGGGGCGGCGGCACTTGGGTCGGGCCGGAGTAGCTGAGTGTGGTCACCCGGTTGGCATCGCCGGCGTAGGTGAACGTGTCCTGTCCATTCGCGCCGGCGGGAATGGTGAGCACGGTCTTGCTGAGCGTGCCGCCATTGCTCGACGACACCGCAATGTTCACTGGCGCGACGAGATTGCCCCGCGCGTAGACGGTGATCGTGACCGATGTGCCGGCGGGGGCGTGGCCCGGGCCGTCGTCGAAGAAGGTGGCGCGCGCCACGCCGGCCGCAGCTTTCATCGGACCGGAGACCGCGGGCTCGAGCGTCCGGTTCTGGTGCCAGCCCGGCACGTGGTTGATCGCGTGGTTGCGCAGTGGCCAGTGGTTGCCCCCCATCCAGCTGTAGACCTCAACGCCCT
>JBKJTX010000443.1:0-2553 GCA_046590315.1 Ramlibacter sp.
CGGCGGCCTCGCCGCCGCGCTGTCCACCGCGGACGGCCTGCTGCTCACCATCAGCAACGCCATGGTGCGCGACGTCTACAGCCACGAGATCAACCACAGAGTCACACCCGAGCAGCGCGTCATCCTGTCCAAGTTCGCGCTGCTCGCGGTGGCGCTGCTCGCCGCTGTTGTGGCGTCGTTCAAACCGGCCGAAATCCTGCCCTTGGTGGCGGCGTCATTTTCGCTGGCGGCCTCGGCGTTCGTTCCGGCCATGGTGCTCGGCATTTTCTGGTGGCGCGCCAACCGCCAGGGCGCAGTGGCGGGCATGCTGGCAGGGCTGGGCGTGACCGTGTACTACATGCTGATCAACGCGCCCCCGTTCCGCGCGTTCTTTGGCTTGCACCCGGGTCAAGCGCTCTGGTTCGGCATCCAACCTGTGTCCGCAGGGGTATTCGGCGTGCCGGTCGGCTTCTTGGTGGCTCTGTCAGTGAGCCTGCTTACGAAGCCGCGTCTCACCGCCTCTCCAGTTCGAATCTAGGGGGTTACCCTATCAGGGCTTCCCCGTGCGGCCCGATGGGGCGTTGTCTCACCGCATCGCCCAGTCAGCTCCGCGTCAGACGCTATGCGAACACTCGGCGCACTTGCATAACCTAAGGAGACTTCATGGCGACAGCGTCAACGACGGCACCGGCAAAGGCAGTACCCCCGGCCGCGCCAATGACCCGAGAGGAAAAGAAGGTCATCTTCGCTTCATCGCTCGGCACGGTATTCGAGTGGTACGACTTTTATCTTTACGGTTCGCTCGCCGCGATCATCGCCGCGCAGTTTTTCTCGGGCCTTGACCCGACCTCCGCCTACATCTTCGCCTTGCTCGCGTTCGCCGCCGGCTTCCTGGTGCGGCCCTTCGGCGCCATCGTGTTCGGCCGCCTGGGCGACATGATCGGACGCAAGTACACCTTCCTCATCACGATCATGATCATGGGAGCCGCGACGTTCGTCGTGGGCCTCCTGCCGGGTTACAAGTCCATCGGGATTGCCGCGCCGGTGATCCTCATCGCGCTTCGTATGCTGCAGGGCCTTGCGCTCGGCGGCGAGTACGGCGGTGCTGCCACCTACGTTGCCGAGCACGCCCCCCACGGTAAACGTGGCGCGTACACCTCCTGGATTCAGACCACGGCGACGCTCGGCTTGTTCCTGTCGCTCCTGGTAATTCTGGGCGTGCGTGAAGCGCTCGGCCCCAAGGACTTCGCCGACTGGGGCTGGCGCATTCCGTTCCTGGTGTCGATCGTGCTGCTTGGGATTTCCGTCTGGATTCGCTTGAGCTTGAACGAGTCGCCCGCCTTCCAGAAGATGAAGTCGGAAGGCCGGACGTCGAAGTCGCCCCTGACCGAATCGTTCGGCGAGTGGAAGAACCTGAAGATCGTGATCCTGGCGCTGCTGGGCCTTACTGCCGGCCAGGCAGTCGTCTGGTACACAGGACAGTTTTATGCCCTGTTTTTCCTGACCACGATCGCGAAGGTCGACGTGACCACGGCTAACCTGATGATCGCCGCCTCCCTCCTGATCGGTACGCCGTTCTTCATCGTGTTCGGAACGTTGTCGGACAAGATCGGACGCAAGCCCATCATCATGGCCGGCTGCCTGATTGCCGCGTTGACGTACTTCTCGGTCTTTCCCATGCTGCTCAAGTTCGCCAACCCGACGCTGGTCGCGGCGCAACAGGCCGCCAAGGTCACGGTCACGGCTGACCCCAAGCAGTGCTCGTTCATGGGTAGCCCGATCGCCCGTGAAATTGACTTCACGAGCTCCTGCGACATTGCCAAACGCGCACTGACGACCGCCTACATCCCGTACGAGAATAAGGCGGGCCCCGCTGGCTCGGTTGCGACGATCACGCTTGCCGGCAAGGACATTCCCGCGCCCACCGCAACGCTCAACCCGGAGCGGAACGGCTTCTCGGCGGAGAGCGCGAAGTCCATCGGCGACTTCAAGAAGACGGTGACTGAGGCGGCTAAGGGTGCGGCCCTCACGGCCCCCGCCGATGCCACGAAGATGAACAAGGGAATGGTGTTGCTGCTCCTGGTATTCCTTGTGATCCTGGTGACGATGGTGTACGGGCCTATCGCCGCCATGCTGGTCGAGATGTTCCCGACCCGCATCCGCTACACATCGATGAGCCTGCCCTACCACATCGGCAACGGCTGGTTCGGCGGGCTGTTGCCGACAACGGCCTTCGCCATGGTCGCGGCGACCGGTGACATCTACTATGGTCTCTGGTACCCCGTGATCGTCGCAACCGCCACATTTGTGATTGGTATGTTGTTCATCAAGGAAACCAAGGACGTGGACATCTACGCCCGCGACTGATCGATTTTTGTCCGACGGTTTGGCCGTTGGGGAAGCAAAAAAAGCCCGCCAACCCGGCGGGCTTTTTCTTTGTCTTGGCGTATGGAAAAACCCCAATTCAAACGTAGCAACCCGCGTGCAAAGCTTTGTACGTCCAAACGCCAAGACAAAGAAAAAGCCCGCCGGGTTGGCGGGCTTTTTTTGCTTCCCCAACGGCCAAACCGTCGG
>JBKJTX010000264.1:0-4149 GCA_046590315.1 Ramlibacter sp.
TGCGGCGCGCCGTACGGGCATGCATAGCTGCAGTAGCCGCAGCCGATACAGGTGTCTTTATCGTGCAGAACCACACCTTCATCGGTGCGGTAAAAGCAGTTGACCGGGCAGACCGCCATGCAGGGCGCGTCGGAGCAGTGCATGCAGGCCACCGAGATCGACCGCTCGCCCGGCACGCCATCGTTGAGCGTCACCACGCGCCGGCGGTTCACGCCCCAGGGCACCTCGTGCTCATTCTTGCACGCCGTGACGCAGCCATTGCATTCGATGCAGCGCTCCGAGTCGCAGACGAATTTCATTCGCGCCATGGTTATGCCCTCTCGATGTTGCAGACCGTCGTCTTGGTCTCTTGCATCATGGTGACGCTGTCGTAGCCGTAGGTCGTAGCAGTGTTCACCGCCTCGCCGCGCACTACCGGCGCCGCGCCGTTCGGGTAGTAGGCCAGCATGTCTGCGCCCTGCCAGCGGCCGGAGAAGTGGAACGGCATCCACACCGTGTCGGCGCCTACGCGCTCGGTGACCATGGCCTGCACGTTCAGCCGCGCGCCGGTTGGGCCGTTGAGCCACACCCGGTCGCCATTGCGAATGTTGCGCGAGGCCGCTGCCTTGGGGTTGATCTCCACGAAGGCTTCCTGTTGCAGCTCGGCCAACCACGGGTTCGAGCGCGTTTCTTCGCCGCCACCTTCGTATTCGGTAAGCCGGCCGGAGGTGAGGATCAACGGGAATTTCTCCGCCACCTTGTTCAGGATGTTCTCGTCCTGCAGCGACTTGTAGCGGGTCGGCAAGCGCCAGAAGGTTTTCTTGTCGTCGTGAGAGGGGTACTTCGCGACCAGGTCAGGGCGCGTGCTATACAACGCCTCGCGGTGCTGCGGGATCGCGTCCGGAAAGTTCCACACCACCGCCCGCGCCTTGGCGTTGCCAAAGGGGTGGCAGCCATGGTTCTTCATCACCACCCGGATCAGCCCACCCGAGCTGTCGGTCTTCCAGTTCTTGCCCTCGGCCGCAGCTTTCTCTGCGTCGGTGAGCTCGGCCCACCAGCCCAGCTTCTTGAGCAGCACGTGGTCGAACTCGGGGTAACCGGTCGCAATGTCCGCACCCTTGGAGGCCGAACCGTCTTCGGCGAGCAGGTTGACGCCGTTGCGCTCCACACCGAAATTCGCGCGGAAATTGCCGCCGCCTTCCATCACATGCTGCGTGGTGTTGTACAAGATGTGCGTACCGGGGTGCTTCAGGTCGGGGGTGCCGTAACAAGGCCAGGGCAATCCGAAGTAGTCGCCGGTGAGGTCGTAACCCGTGAGCGCGTCCTTGCCGCCCTTGGACTTGAGCGTCTTCACATCGAAGTTGGCCATGTTGCGCATGTGCGCCTTCAGCCGCTCAGGGCTCTGGCCGGTGTACCCGATGCTCCAGCACGACTTGTTGATCTCGCGCAGGATGTCCTCGGGCACGGGCTCCTCCAGCCCCTTGACCTTCTGCATCTTGTAGTTCTTGACCAGCTCCTTGCCGAAGCCGAGTTTCTCGGCCAGCTGGTACATGATCATCTGGTCGGAGCGGCTTTCCCAAAGCGGCTCGATCACCTTCTCGCGCCATTGCAGCGAACGGTTGGACGCCGTGACCGAACCGCTGGTCTCGAACTGCGACGCCGCCGGCAGCAAGTAAACGGCACGGTTCGGGTTCGCGTCTTCGGCTCGCCCGGGCATCGCGGCCATGGCAGCGGTGGCGGACGGATACGGATCGACCACGACCAGCAAGTCCAGCTTGTCCATGGCGCGCTTCATCTCGACACCGCGGGTTTGCGAGTTGGGCGCGTGGCCCCAGAACACCACGCCTTTGAGGTTCGGGTCCTGGTCGATGACCTCATTCTTCTCAAGCACACCGTCGATCCAGCGCGACACCGTGATGCCTGGCTTGCTCATCATGCCGGCGTTGGCGAATCGGCCCTTGATCCAGTCGAAGTCGACGCCCCACACCTTGGCGAAGTGGCGCCAAGAACCTTCCACGAGCCCGTAGTAGCCCGGCAGCGAATCGGGATTGGGGCCGACGTCGGTCGCGCCCTGAACGTTGTCGTGGCCGCGGAAGATGTTGGCGCCGCCGCCCGCGACGCCGATGTTGCCGAGCGCGAGTTGCAGGATGCACGACGCGCGCACGATGGCATTGCCGGTGGTGTGCTGGGTCTGCCCCATGCACCACACAATCGTCGAGGGTCGGTTCTTTGCCATCATCTCGGCGACCTTGAGCACCGTCGCCTCCGGCACGCCGCAGGCTTCCTCGACCTTGTCAGGGGTCCACTTGGCCATGACGTCTTTCTTGACGTCATCCATGCCGAACACGCGGTCGTTGATGTACTTCTGGTCTTCCCATCCGTTCTTGAAGATGTGGAACAACACACCGAAGAGGAAGGGGATGTCGGAGCCCGAGCGGATGCGCACGAACTCGTCCGCTTTGGCAGCCGTGCGCGTGAACCGCGGATCGACCACGATCATCTTGGTGCCACTCTCCTTGGCATGCAGCATGTGCAGCATGGACACGGGGTGCGCTTCGGCGGCGTTCGAGCCGATGTACAACGCGCACTTGCTGTTCTGCATGTCGTTGTACGAATTGGTCATGGCGCCGTAGCCCCATGTGTTGGCCACGCCGGCCACGGTGGTGGAGTGGCAGATGCGCGCCTGGTGGTCGCAGTTGTTGCTGCCCCAATAGCTCACGAACTTGCGCATGAGGTATGCCTGCTCGTTGCTGTGCTTGGAGGAGCCGATCCAGTACACCGAATCGGGGCCGCTCGCCTTGCGCAGGTCCAGCATCTTCGCGCTGATTTCGTTGAGTGCGGTGTCCCAGCTGATGCGCTCGTACTTGCCGCTCACGAGCTTCATCGGGTAGCGCAGGCGGTACTCGCCATGGCCGTGTTCGCGGATGGCCGCGCCCTTGGCGCAGTGGGCGCCCAGGTTGATCGGCGAGTCGAACACCGGCTCCTGCCGCACCCACACGCCGTTTTCGACCACGGCATCGATCGCGCAACCCACTGAGCAGTGGCTGCAGACAGTGCGCTTGACTTCGATTTGGCCCTTGCCAACGCCGGGGCCCCGCCCGTCAGCGGCCTTGGCCTTCTTCACCAGCGTGAGCGAACCTGCGGCAAGCCCGACGCCTACGCCCAAACCCGAGCGGCGCAGAAAGGCACGCCGGTCCATGGTGGGGATGGCGTGCGCGAGGCCTCGCTGCAAACTGCGCGTGAACTGCGAGCGCGACCCGGTTGGAGTGGCACCCGATTTTTTAGTCAACAACATGGGGACTCTCCGGAAAAGTGAGAGCTAGACAATGGAAGCTCAGACAAGCGTGGACTTGTAGTAGCGCTTGACGTGTTCCGTGAGCTGGTAGCCACCACCCCGCTCGGGCGGCTCAAGGGCCTGCGCAGCCGGTTCCGTCTGTTGCACGGTGCCCGGCATCAACGACGCCACAGCGGCCACTGCCCCCACGGTGCCCGCGCCCGCGAACAGGGTGCGGCGCGATAGCTTGCTTTTCGGCTGGCTCATTCGTTTCTCTCCTTGGAGCTCCCGATGAATGACCGAGAGCACATCGACCATGCGATCAATGTAGCGCCGCGAGGGTGGCAGTGCAAGCATGCAAACACCGCACAACTGCTTCACCTGAAAAGTATCGACTCATGCTGCATTGCACCATTCACGCCAGCATGTCGAATCCTTGCTGCTCCACGCTCACGAAAGCCCGCGTGAAACCTGCCAGGCTCGCGTAGAAGCGAGCTTTCGGATGCGCCGCAATGGCGTCGCACAGCTGCAGCAACCAGGGCTGCACGTGCGCGGCAAAAAACTCGCGCTGACCC
The DNA here is from genome assembly GCA_046590315.1 of Ramlibacter sp. Classification (GTDB taxonomy): domain Bacteria; phylum Pseudomonadota; class Gammaproteobacteria; order Burkholderiales; family Burkholderiaceae_C; genus Ramlibacter. The sequence continues at coordinate 3,829 of JBKJTX010000264.1, forward strand.
GTCAGGTTAGCGACAGCAATGTCGTCGCCGGCGATAAGGTAGCGCATCACTTCGCAGAGGTAAGCAATATGGTCTTCCGTGTCGGGCATGGCCTCGTCGCGCGTCAGGCCCAGCGTGGCGAGGTCGCTGCGCAAGCGCACCAGCGGCTTCTCGTTCAAAAAGCCACTCAGGTAGTGTGAGCCGAAGAGATAGATCTCTGGCTTGCCGACGCCACCGAAGAGCGCGTCGTATTCAGCCGCCACGGCCTCGTCCGTCAAGGCCCGGGCCGTGCCGACCAGCTCGCGCCACGGCGCCTCGAGGAACGCACCTGCCGCCGGCGCG
>JBKJTX010000376.1:0-23158 GCA_046590315.1 Ramlibacter sp.
GGGGGATTTTTTTGCCTATGGCAAAACCGCCAGCCGCAGGTCGTTCACGAAGGCGGCATAGGCGGCCTCGCGAGCGGCCGGCTCCATGCGCAGCAGCGCGGCCGGGTGCCAGGTGACAAAGACCTTCAAGCCGTCACCCCGCGTGTGCCAGCGGCCGCGCTCGCTAACGATCGCGACCGGCCGCGCCAACAGCGCGCGCGCCGCTGTGGCGCCCAGGGCCAGGAGCGCCTGCGGCTGAACGAGCGCAATTTCCTTTTCCAGCCACTGCGAGCAAGCCGCTGCTTCCGATTGCGCGGGCGTCTTGTGAATGCGGCGCTTGCCGCGCAGCTCGAACTTGAAGTGGCGCACGGCGTTGGTGAGGTAGACCGTGGATCGGTCGATGCCGAGTTGTTGGAATGCACGACCGAGTAACTCGCCCGCCGGGCCCACAAACGGCCGGCCGCGCAAATCCTCCTGGTCGCCGGGCTGCTCGCCCACCAGCATCAGGGGCGGCCGCGACGGGCCCTCACCCATGACTGCCTGCGTCGCGGTGGCGCCGATGGGGCAGTTGCGGCAGGAATTCGTCGCGTCGCGCAAGGCGTCGAGCGTGTCGACAGCCGCGTCCATCCGTGGCACGGCAACCGCCCGCTCGATTCGGGTCACGCGGCGCGAAGGCTGCGTCGCCGGTTGTTCGATCATCGTCCCGCTGCGCTCCTGCGCCCGCGCCGCCAAGCCGTCGATCAGCGCGGCCTCGGGCAGGTTGTGCCAGTATTTGCGCGGCATCTCCTTGCGCATCATCGCGAGCTTCAGCCGCGCCGGATTGAAGATGCTCTGGTAGTACGTGAGCCACAGCTGCTCGCCGGCATCGGCAGGCGGCGCGTCATTGCGCCGCGCGCCTTCATGAAACTGCAATTTTTTGCCGTCCCACGCCACGCATCGTTCCGGCGTCATGATGGCCCAGTGCATCTGCGTGAAGCGGCGCATGAACCACGGCGCGTTGGCCTCGACGATGTGATGCTCCGGTTCGAACCAGGCCACATGCCGCACGCCGCCGGGCGCGTCGTCGTCAGGCACCTCGCGGAAACGCAGGAAGGCACGCATCTTGTGGATGTCGTGCCGCACCGCGTGCGCCATTTGCTGCGCAAGCAGCATGTCGGTGTCGAGGGGGTCGTGGCGCAGCGATGGCTCGTGCGCGAGGCGCCACACCAGGCGATACAGCAGCGCAAACCGCTGCGGGTCGCGATGCAGCGCCACCGTTTCGGCCAAAGGCAAAAAGGCGGCGGGCACTGGCAGCGCTGCCGATGGGGCTGCGGGTTCGACCGGCAGCGCATCGGCGCCGAACAGATCATCGTTCTGCACACCGGCGGACCAATGCACTTGGTCCGGCGGCGTCGCTCGCGCTAGCAGCGCCCTGGCCTGCGCACGGAAGCCCGCAAAGTCCGTCTCGCCCGCCAACTGCACGCGCATGTCAGAACAGCGCGGCCTGCAACGGACGCGGCGCCGCCAACGATCGGACACGCGCCGCGTCGAGCGCGTTGGGCGGCCGATAGTCCGCCACGACGACGAACGGCATGACCTTCGCGGTAGGCACATGCAATCGCTTCAAGTCGTCCGACCGCAGGCGTCGCACGCGGCGCGCAAGCAGCAGTCTGTTCACGGCCTTCACGCCGAGCCCCGGCACACGTAGAAGCAGCTCTCGTGGGGCGCGGTTCAAATCAACTGGAAAGCGTTCCGGGTGTGCCAGCGCCCACGCCAGCTTGGGGTCGACCTCGAGCGACAACATGCCACCACTGGCCGTGGCGATCTCGCTGGCCTCGAAGCCGTAGAAGCGCATCAGCCAATCGGCCTGGTAAAGCCGATGCTCGCGCACCAGCGGCGGGGCCATCAGCGGCAACGATGACGACGCGTCGGGGATCGGGCTGAACGCGGAGTAGTAGACGCGCTTGAGCCGGTAGGCGCCATACAGATGCGCACTGGTCGAGAGAATGGTCGCGTCGTCCGCGGCGTCGGCCCCAACGATCATCTGCGTGCTCTGGCCGGCAGCCGCGAATTGATCGGCCTTGGCGCGCTTGGGCTTGGCGCCGAGGATCGAAGTGACGGGCGCGCGCGCCGCATCCCTGGCTTCGCCCCGGGCGTCGTCAATGTGCACGCGCAGGCGCGCCATCGAGCGCCTGATCGCGGCGCCGTCTTTCTCGGGGGCGAGCGCCGCAAGGCCTTGTTCGGTCGGCAACTCGATGTTGATGGAGAGCCGGTCCGCGTAACGGCCCGCGCGCTGAAGCAGCTCGGGCGCAGCATCGGGAATCGTCTTCAGGTGGATGTAGCCGCGAAAATCATGGTCTTCGCGCAGGGACCGTGCGACCTCCACCACTTGCTCCATCGTGTAGTCGGGGCTCTGGATGATGCCACTGGAGAGGAACAGCCCCTCGATGCAGTTGCGCCGGTAGAAATCGAGCGTGAGTTCCACCACTTCATCGGTGGTGAAGCGGGCGCGTGGCACGTTGCTCGTCACCCGATTTACGCAGTACAGGCAGTCGTACTGGCAGAAATTGGTGAGCAGAATTTTCAACAGCGAGATGCAGCGGCCATCGGGCGCATAGCTGTGGCAGATGCCCATGCCCTCGTTGGAACCCAGCCCCTTGCCGCCCACCGAGTTGCGCTTGACGCCGCCACTCGAAGCACACGACGCGTCGTATTTTGCGGCGTCCGCCAGGATCGACAACTTGGTTTTTACATCCACTGGATGATCGTACAGTATCTGGCAGCAGCCCAGCCTGGGCGCGACGTTGCGACGATCTACTCCCCTCGTTTCCGTGCGCTAATTCACGGGGTTAGACGTGTTTGCCCGCGTCCCAGCCCAAATCGCCTACAGCCTTGCGCGCAATCTCCGTCGGCACCTGCTCGAGTGGCGTGGCCATCGTGTCGTTCCAACGATTCAAGAAGCCGAACATCGCCACCACGCCCAGCAACTCGACGATCTCCCCTTCACTCCAGTGGCTGCGCAGCAGCGCGAACTGCTCGTCGGTCACGGCGTTCGGCTGGGCCGCAGCGGCGAGCGCGAAATCGAGTGCGATCCGCTCGCGCTCCGTGTAGAGCGGGCTGGTCGGGTAACTCCAGACAGCGGCGAGCTTTTCGTCGCTGATGCCGAAGTTATGCGCGCCCAGCAGCGTGTGCGCCTGGCAATACAGGCATCCGGCGGCCTTGCTGGCCACGTGGCCGACCAATCGGCGGAACCCCAGATCAACCTCGCCGGCCGGGTCCATCACAGCGGCGTTCAACTGCGCAAAGGCTTGCACCAGCTTTGGCTTGCGCTGCATGGTGAGCACACTGTTCGGCGTGAAGCCCAGCGTCGACAGGAAGAAGTCGAAGTGCGGCTTGAGTTCCGGCGTGGTTTCCGGCGGCAGAGGTTGCAGTCTTGGCATGGTCGGTCTCGAAGTGGCCGACCCATTGTGCCGCGCTCAGATTCCCAGCAACACGTCCAGTTTGGCCTGCTGGTTCAACTCCGCCAGCCAAACGCGGTAGCCGGCGTCGCTGGGGTGCAGTCCGTCTTTCGCGTGCATCTCACGCGGCCGTTGGGCAAATGGGTCGTCACGGCTCGTGTGGTAGAGGTCGACATAGGCGGCGCCGGTCTGCGCCGCTGCTTCGCGCACGGCATCGTGCAACGTGCGGGATCGGCGGGTCATCCACCAAGAAAGAGGTGGAAGGAAGAACGGTGCGTTGCCGACGTTGCCCGGCGGCATCATGATGACGCGCGCACCGCGTTCACGCGCCAGTGCCGCCACCTTGATCACGCTGGCTCGCAAGCGATGGCGCCTGGTGAGGCGAATCACGTCGTTACCGCCGCCCAGCACCAACACGGTGTCGAAGCGGCCTTCCGCGGCGAGCAGCTGGACAGCGAAGTCTTCGTACTTCGCGCCATCGGCGGCGAGGTTCACGATGCGCACCGCCGGATGCGCCTGCGCGATGAGGCCCGCGACGCTCTGGGTGGATGCACTCGCGCCCGTGCCCACGGCGGTGCTGTCGCCCACGATCAGGAGACTTGCTCCCGCATGTGAAGGCGAACACTGGAAGGCCTCGCTGTTTTGGCTCAACCGCGCGGTTTGCCGCAGCCGCCAGCCGGCCACACCGCCGGTGAAAAGCAAGGCTGCGCCCGCAGCCCACCATGTGGCCGCGCGAAGCGCAGGCGCCCGAAATTTACGCATGTCGAAGAAGACCCTGTTGCGGAGTTGCGCGAAGCGCGTCCCCTTTAATACGCAGCGTGAAGGTCAGCAGTTTGTGGGACAGCGCCTTGCCGCCGCGTAGCCAGAACCCCTAAAGGATCTGCCTCTGTAACTTTCGGCCCTTCGAGCGCGCTTCTTTCTTTGCCAGGCGCTCGGCATCCAGCTGCTGCCCCGCGGCCAACCACTGCGCGAATTCCCGCGGCGTTTCCAACGTGATGCGCCCCAGCGTCGCGGCCCGAAATTCGCCGATGACGATCTCGGCCGCCTTCTGTGTGTTGATCTTGCCTTTGCTCAGCAATGCGCCGCGCTGCCGCCCGATAGCGTTCAACACGTCTTCGTCCTTCATCGCCGCCACCCCTTGCAATTTGAAGCGCGCTTCGAGCAGTGTGGGGTAATCGCGGCGCAGGTAGTCGAGCAGCTCCAGGGCCACCAGCTCTTCGTCGTACGCATTGCGGCCAATGGCGCCGCTTGCGGCCAGGTTGTAGCCGCTTTGCGCAACGATGATGCGCGGCCAGAGCAAGCCGGGCGTGTCGTAGAGATAGAAATCATCGGCCAACGTGATGCGCTGCTCCAGCTTGGTGATGCCGGCTTCGTCGCCTGTCTTGGCGTGGCGCTTGTTCGTCAGCGCATTGATCAATGTGGATTTGCCGACGTTGGGCACGCCGCAGATCAGCACGCGCATGGGCTTGGCCAGCCCACCGCGCCCCGGCGCGAGAGCATGGCAAGCCGGGGCCAGGCGCTGCGTCGCACCCTGGTCGCTGGCTTGCAGCGCGAGGGCCTGCGTGCCCGGCACGGCGTTGAAGTGCTCGAGCCATTGCTGCGTGCGTGCGGCGTCGGCCACGTCTTGCTTGTTCAGAATTTTGAGCGAGGGCTTGTGGCCGGTCAGTTCGGCCAGCAGCGGGTTGGCACTGGAGCCGGGCAGCCGCGCATCGAGCACTTCGATGACAACGTCGATCTCCTTCACCCGCTCGGCGATCGCCTTGCGGGTGAGGTTCATGTGTCCGGGGAACCATTGGATGGCCATGGCCGACGATACCGCAACGACCGCGCCCGCCTCTCGCCTCTCTCCCTGCGCTCAGCCGGTGAAGCTGTATCGCCGCGCCAGGCCGGCATGGTGTTGAAGCGCGGCCGCCGTTACCACGGGCGCCGTCGTGTGAAGAATGTCTAGCGCCAGCATCAGCTTGCCCGCCTGGTCCGCGGGCAGCAGCCAGTTCTCCTTAAGAAGGGCTTCTTTCAGCTCCGCCGGTGTCTTCTTTGCGTCCTGCAGCGCAAGGAACCTGATCCATCGCTCCAGCAAGTCAGGCGCACCCGTGATGATCGCCACCTGCCCCATCAAAGCATGGAAGCCGCCCGCCTCGATCAAGCGCCCTTCGTCTTGCGGCAAGCTGGCCTTGACGACCTGGTAGACATTGAGGAACCGCAGCACGCGCCGCGGCGACCCGCCGGCGCAGTGCGCCAGGCGCTCCATGAAGCGCTCCTCGTCTTCGCTCAGTTGCAGGTGGCGCGAGAGCTCGGCCGCTTCGGGCGCAGGCACGCTGTTCGCCGGAGCCGGGGTGGCAAGCGGTGCGGCGGTCGGCTGCAAAGTTTCGCCCGGCGTGGGCGGTGGGGCATCCCCTTGCACCGGAGTTTCCGGCGGCCCAGCGGGGGCATTGGGAGGAGGAGTCGGCTCAATGGGCTTGTCCACGATCGCCGGCGGTCGCTGCCGCTGCAGCCTGTCCTTCATGAATTCGGCGCTGTTCGCGTCGGTCATTGGTCGCACCCAGTACGGCACCTGAAAAATCTTCTCCAGGTAGTCGTGGGCAGTCACCACGCTTTCCGACCCCTGGCGAGCCTGGCTGTCCACCAGCGCCGGATAGTTGATTTGCAGCGCCTTGGTCACCCACCGCACGTCCACAGCCACCAGCACGACGAAGAGCTTGAAAGAAAGCAGCAAGTGCACCGCTTGCAGCACCTCGGCGACTGTTTTCGGCTGGCAGCGGTCCAGGTCATCGATGTACAGCACGATCCGGTCGATCGAGTCTTCAGGGTTCAGCGGCTTGGGTTTGGCGCTGTCTTTCAGCTTCTGCTTTTCATCTTCCTTCAGCGGCCCGCTCGGGTCGTTACCCGCCAGCTTGATGAGCGCGTCCACGCGTGCCTGGTAGGCGTCTTGGTCGCGCTTGTGCTCGGGCCCGCGTTCCTCGGGTTTTCCGCCGGCAGTATCCATGGCGGCGGCCAGTTCCTCGAAGTCCTTGCGAACAGTGGCCACCAGACCGAGGTGGCGCGTGTAGGTCTCGCCTGCGGCGCGCTCCCGCACGAAGCGCAGGAGCCGCGCGCGCCCGGTGCCCGCGTTGTACTCGCGAGCCGCTTCCCCCAACCGTTCCGTCGTCGCCGCAAGCATGGCGCGGCTCTCCGCCACGTCCGCATTCAGTCGCGCCAGCTGGTCCTGCGTCTCCTTGAATTCGCTCTTGGGATCCTTCATCGCGCTTTCGACGGCTTCTTCGTAGCGCTTGCGCGAGTCCTGCACCACGGCGATCGCAGCGCGAACGCGCCGGGTCGCTTCCGCGAACACCGCGGCAATCGCGGTGAAAACGCCGGACGCGGCGACGGAAGTATCCGAAAACAACAGCCGGATGTTGCCGTCCTTCAACACCATGGCCACCCCTTCGCGCAGGCTCCAGAACGCAAGCGGCGCCACGATGCACGCGCCGGCGAAAGTCAGCGCCATCGGCCAGGAGCCGAGCTGACGCCGCAGCCCGTTTGCCAGCAAGGTCGCCTTGCCACGCTCTTCGTCGAGCTGGTGGATGGCGCTGCTCATGGCCCGGCCGTCGGTCATCACCTGTTCAATGCCCAGCCGCTTGCTGGCTTTCTCGAAGTCCGCTTTGTCGTTGCCAAGGAGCTGAAGGAAATTTTTCTTCGTGACATTCCAGAAAGTCTGCGGCGAGCCTCTGACGCTGGCCTCGGTCTCCAGCAGTTGCCGCTCGGATTCAGCGACTTGCTTCGACGCGGCCTCCTGCTCCTTGCGCCGCTTGATCAGGCGCTCGGCGGATTCCAGTGTCAGTTCGCGCGCCGTGGCCAGCTGGTCGAACAACTGTTCCGACTTGCTGCGCTCGACTTTGCTCATCGCCTTGTCCAGCTCGGTGAAGATGTGGTCCACCAGGCTCGCCCACAAGTTCGTATCCACGTAATGCCAGGCGTTGAATCGGATCTGGACGACGCGGCTCAGGAATTGCGGCGTCTGCTGCGCCTCGACCTGGCGCTGCGCCTCGGCCGCGAGCCGGCCGATGTGCTCGTACACCAGCCGCATGAAAAACGACTTGCCGGCGCCCCATTCACCGAACACGCCCACAGCCAGTGGCGGGATGAAGTTGGGCGAAATAGCCAAAGCCGCGAAGGCCCGCGCCTCTTCGTCGGCACCCAGCTTGTCGTTCAGGCCTTTCTGCCAGGCGTTGTCGTTGCCAAGTGTTGGGATGTGGAAAAATCTTTGCAGGGCGGGCGCGACCGGTGCGGGCGGAGTCGCTCCCACGTCTGACTTGTCTGCCTCCATCGGGGTGGGCGGCGACATGTCCGGGTAGCTCAGTGTTTCGCCGAGCGCGTGCTCCCACACCGCCACCGAGCCGGGGCTGGAAAGCGCGATCTGCCGCAGCATTTCCGCACGCAACACATCCAGCGGCACGCCGACCTTGCGAATGCGGTCCCTCACCCGGCCTTCGGTGACGGTGAGGATGGCAGCAATCAAGCCGTCAGTGGAAATACGGTTTCGCGCCTCGTCACCAAAGGGGCCGCGGCGCGCCGCAGCGAGCACATCCGCCGCGCGATCGGTGAAAGTCCTCTCGGTCGGCGACCGGACCGGTTTCTGTTCCTTCAGGTACTGTGCGCGCAAACTCGCGATAGCCTTGCGATGCCGCTCTCCTACGCGCTTGAGGGCCAGCAGGGCCACCGCTTCAGGCTCGTCATCGGATTGGGGCGACACATCGTCGGCGAGCGCAAACGCAGCCAGCAACAAGCGCGTGGTGGAAATATGGGAGCCGACTCCCTTCTTGGAAAGCTGGGCGCGCTCGAGCAGGTTCTGCGCCCAAAGCGTCATTCCATCGCGGTCTCTGGGATTTTGGACAGGCTCTGGTGCGGCGTCGGACTGATTCGGATCGTCTTCGTCGCTGGAGCTAGCGCTCGACTCGGGAGAATGCGGCTGCAATTGCTCAAGCGGTGGCGCTTCAGACGTGGTCGGCATCAGCCCTATAAGGCGTCTCGCTTCTTCCGGATCCACTCTAAAGTTGCTGCCCTGCGGCATGCGCAAGAAGTGGTTGTCCTCCCGGAAGATGCTCAGCGCCTCCTCGCGTGGGATCGGCGTGGTCAGCCATAACGACTCATGGACCAAAACGCGCCAGCGCCGGCCCATCTCGGTGGCTTCGTCAAACGGCGGTTCAGTGACAACGCCCCAACCGCGCAAGCCGCCGCGCGGACCCGCCTCCCAGAAAAAGATCAAATCGCCCGGCCGCGTTTCGCTCGCCCAGCGAAGGATGCGCCAGAGCACGCGATGCTCCTGCTCGCGTGCGCGAAGCCATTCGGCATCCTCATCCGCCTTGAATTGGAACAGCCAGGCGTGGGCGCCGGTCATGGTTGTCATCATCTAAGCCCCCCTCAGAGCAAGTCGGCGATTCTATGCACGCAGACCGCGCATGGCCTACCCACATCAGGGGAGCCTGTGCTGGTCAGGAGTAACAACGCCTTACAGAAAACTCCGTCTTTGTGATTTCTGACAGGTGCTATCTGGCGAGGAACTCTCTAGCATCCGCCAGAGTTGCATTGACATGAGGTGGGCTGTCACGCCGCAAGGCTCCGCTCGTGTCGGTTCGGATGGGTGCCCGCTGTTTCAGCACCCAGCACTCAGACACCTGCAGGGAGTGAAACATGGATACGCGCGTCGCCGAAAGGCATCCGCGGTTGGCCGGTCTTATCGGTGCCAGCCCCGCCTTTGTGCGTCAGCTCGACCGCATTCCAGTGCTCGCCAAGTGCGATTCGGGTGTGCTCATTCTTGGCGAAACGGGCACCGGCAAGGAGCTCTTTGCGCAAGCCGTTCACTACCTCAGCGCGCGGGCCGGGAATCCCTGGGTTGCCGTCAACTGCGGCGCCCTGCCGCCCGACCTGGTGGAGTCCGAGCTCTTTGGTCACGCGCGTGGCGCATTCACCCATGCCCACGAATCGCGCATTGGCCTCGTCGCGCAGGCATCGGGCGGGACGCTTTTTCTCGACGAGATCGACAGCATGCCGCCGCTGGCTCAGGTCAAGCTGCTGCGCTTCCTGCAAGACAAGGAATTTCGCGCCGTGGGCAGCAGCCGATCGCAGCGTGCGGATGTCCGCGTCGTGGCTGCAAGCAACGCCAACCTGGCACAGCTCGCTGCCAAGGGCGGCTTTCGCGCCGACCTGTACTACCGTCTGAACGTGCTGTCCTTGAGCCTGCCCTCGTTGCGCGAGCGGACCGAAGACGTGTTACCGCTTGCCCAGCACTTCGTGGCGCACTACGCCCGCGAGTTTGGTCGGCCTATCTTGCGGCTCTCCGATGCGGCGCGCGACGCCATCGTGGCGTACGGCTGGCCGGGCAACATCCGCGAGTTGCAGCACGCGATGGAGCGCGGTGTTCTGCTGGCGCCCGAACAAGAGGTGCTGGTGACTGACTTGGGTATCGTCAACGAGCCCGCTGCTGCCGCCGCACCGGCGGGCGGGTATTCGTTCCACACGGCCAAGGCCAAAGCGGTGGAGTCGTTCGAGCGCGATTTCATCGAGCGCCTGCTGGCCCGCCACGGCGGCAACATCACGCACGCCGCCGACGCCGCCGACAAGGACCGCCGCGCGCTGTTCCAGCTGATCCGAAAACACGGCATCGACTCGGGCAAGTACCGCATCGGGCACTGAGCTTTTCAGGCCGCGAGGTTCGAGATCACGACCACCAGCTTCTTTTTTTGGCGGGGCGGTCGGTAGGCCTTCTTCACGACGCGATAGGCGCCGGGCGCCACCGCTTCGAACATGCGCAGCCAGGCGACCGGGCCGAACACCGATAGATGGCTGTGCCCATCGTCGTAGCAGGCGATCTTGTGATAGCCCACGTCCGATGCGGCATGCAATCGCGCGATCGTCTCGGTCAGCAGCTCCGGTGCCAGGTGCTCCAGGAAATCGGCCGACACCAGCAGGTCCCAACGGCGTTCAGGCGCGAACCGCGCGATATCCTGCTGCACGAAGCGAAGGCGCGGCTCGGCCGCCAGCACCTCTTCCAGCACCGGGGAGCGAGCCCAGTCGACGCCGGTCACGTCGTCCCAATGCTGCGCCGCACGCGCGAGGAAGCGGCCGTTGCCGCAGCCGATCTCGACGATGGATTCGCCGCCCGCAGAACGCAGCGCCGGCAGCTCCTGGATCAACCAGTTCGACTGCTGGTAGTCGGTGCTGGTTTCGTGCAGGCTCTGGTAGTACGTGGAGTCGCATTGTCGCGCCGTGCTCGATGCGCTCATGCGGCCACCCGAAGGCTGTGGCCCGCGAGGCTGGCGGCGAGTTGCAGGTTGGCCTGCGACCACGCAGCCAGGCTGAAGCCGCCCACGCGCTGCTGCATGACTGCGCGCTGCTGCCGCCACCACGGCCGGCGTGCAATGACGTCGCGGATGGCATCACCCAGCGCAGCAGGCTCGTCCACCAGCAGGCCACATTGGCCGTCGGTCAGCAAGGTCTCGGCCCACCCCGTTTGGGTTGCAACTACCGGCACGCCGGCGTTGATGGCGTCGAACAGCGGCCAGGGCCCGGCGCCCGCCGCGCCGCAGATGACAACAGCGTCGAAGCGCGCGATCCATTCGCTCGTGCGATCGATGGGGAATTGCGCGAGGCCGTGGCAACTGCACTCGACTCCGGCGCGCCTCAATGCGGCCGCAGCCGCATCCACGCGTTCGCCGACCAACACGATGCGGGCTTGACCGCGAAGGGACCGCGCCGCCTCAACGAACGCGTCGAGACGGCTCACGTCGACGCCGCCATGCTTGGCAGGCCGGCCGACCCAGGCCACCGTGGGCACGGCGCCCATCGCCCCGGCCGCAGACGCCGGGCCTGTCCACCCTGCGGGCTGCAGTAGCCAGCGCCGCTCCGCCAGCCGCACGCCCTGCGCCTCCAGCAACACCTGTTGATGCGGGTGCGTGAGCGACAGGCCGCCGCAACGCAGCACGGCCGCGCGCTCGCCGCCGGGTGCATAGCGTCCATCGTCAAAAAGGTCGTGCAGCTGCACCACGCTGCGTGCCGGCTGCGGACTGCCGAGCGCCTCGCGTGCTCGCACGAATATCCACGCATCCGCCTGCCGCAGCGGCTTGGCGCTGGCAACGACCGAGTAGCCTTCTTGCGCGGTGGCGGCCAGTTGCCGCTTCCAGACATCGAACAACCAGCCCCGGTCTTCGGCCACGACGTTGATCGTGGGGCCGGCCGGCGGGCGCAGCGAACGCACCTTGGCGCTCATGCGCGCGCCGCTGCCCGCAGTTGCCGCGTGCGAAAGCGCGGCGTCGTGCAAAAGTGCGGCGACCTTGGCCGGATCACGCACGTCGGCCAGGCTCCACTGCTGGCTCATGAGGTAGTGCGCGTAGGCGCGGCGGCAGGCCCGGCCACGCTCGCCGACAACGCTGGCCGCCAACACCGACCAGTCTTTGGGAATCGCAGTGAGGAACGGCGTTTCCTCACCCGAGCTCGGCCAGACGTTGCGGCCCAGCACGATGGACGGCACGTCCCACAGCAAGCCGTCGTGCGCGACGTTGCTGTTGATCGTGAGGATGCCACGGCACTGCCCGCTCTTGAGCATCTGGTGGACATTGCCGCGCGACTGCGGCCACACCTTGTCCTGCGGCCGGCGGGTGCGCAGCCGCAGGTGCCGGTTGCCATGGCGCAGGTCGGCAGGGTGCTGCTTGAAGATCACCGGCCACGGTGGGTCCAACCGCGACACGTAGTCGACGAGGCCCTGCATGGTGCGCAGGTGCGCCGGCGCATGCCGCACGATGTTGGTGTCCGACTCGATCTGCAGCGGCACCAGCAGGAAATGCGCGGGCAGGTTCGGCGCTGCGGCCATGCCCGCCTGCATGTACTGGTAGTAGCCGGTGAAGCTTGCCGACTTGATCGCGGCAAATCGCGCGTCAAGCTGCTCGTCCTGCTGCGACGTGAGCGGCTCGCCGTTCCACGCGAACGGCGCTGCGTGCGAACCAGCGTTGATGCCGCGCGGGCTGATCTGGTAGTCCGAACGCGGCAGCCAGCCGTGCTCGCAGTACAGCACCGGCCCGCGCCCCTGATGCACGCGGCCGTTCCAGACGATCGACAGCAACTGCGGGTCGGTGGCCGCACGGCGTGGATCGCGTGACACCGAGTGCCCCAAGCCAGTGGCGGTGCGGGCAAGCGCGTCCAGCATTTCGGACATGACGCCGCTGGGGCGTTTTTCGATGGCGACTTTCATGGGAGTGCTCCCTGCAGGGTGGGCCCGGGGGGCTGGAACAGGTGGGCGCGGCACGGCGGCCAGCATCGACTGAGCCGGCGTCCAGCCGCCCTCGCCATCGAGCGCAGCGCGCGGCAACGAGGCCAGGCGGCTCACTGGGCTCAGGTTCACCAGCTCGACGCCGCGCAGGCGCAGCGCCTTGGCCAGCCGCCCATACTGCTCGTCGATCTCGCGAATGCGTCCGGCCAGCGAATGTCTACCGGTGGCCGCGAAGAAGTGATGGTCGGTGAGGTCGACACCGATGAGGCCGATGCGCTTCGCGCCCATCAAAGCGGCCAGACAGACCGCGACATACGGCGAGTTCTGCGTGTAGTGCAGCGCCTGCCCGCTGGCGTCATCGGTGCCGCCGTAGCGGCCCAGTTTGAAGCGGACAACCGGCGGCGCAATAGGGCCCAGGTCAAGCTGGGTGAAGACGGCCTGCGCCTTTGAGTGCTCGACATAGCGGAAGCGGTCACCTTTGAACTGGCTGCGCGGGTTGACGACAACCAGGTAGGTTGGGTCGAACAGGCGGCCGACGTCGTTGACACCGATGGTGATGAAGCGCTGCGGGTCAGACAGTTCATGCAGCGACGGGGCGCACCCGCAGACGACCACCGGCTGCCCGATCGCGGCGCCCCGGTAGCACGCGAGCTGGGTTGCGGGTTTTGGGATGCTGCCCGGTCGTGGCGCGACTGCGGTTCTCATGACGGTGTCGCCACCAAGTCGAAATCAGCCACCAGCATGGCAGGGTTGCCCGCGTCGTCCAATCCCCAATAGGCACGGTAAAGTCCGTCACCCAAGCCGCTGGCGAACATGGCGATGTTGCCTCGGCTTGCAGCCGAGGGTGTGTGCATTACCCAATCGCCCGCGTGCGGCGGATTCGCGGGGTCGGCGTTTTGTTTGAACTCCGGGGCAAGCACGTCGTCGTAGTAGTTAGCCCGGTCGCTCTTGGCGTGAAGCGCGTCCACCGTCCGCACGAATAAATCGCGCGTCGACGCGTCCATGAAGCAAGCGAGTCCTGCATCAACGCGAAATTCCGACGAACGCTCTTCACCCTTCAGGTACACGGCTTCGCGCCATTGCGCAATTTCGCGGGTCGAAAGCACGAGGCGGGCGAGTGCGACTCGCCAACCCCACTCCGGCCGCAGCATGCTGCACACCTGAACCGCGTAGTCCCCCGGCGGCACAGTCGAATCCAGCGGTCCAACCTCACTGCTCAGAAATGGGTCGCAGCAGTAGATGCGGCCACTGGGAACGGCGAGGCTCCCTAGTTCCACGATTCGCCTGGAAGGCGCGGGTGGAGCGTCGAAAAATGCAGCGTAGTCCGTCATGGGGTTTCTTTCATGGCTCAGGGCGGAAGATACTTGTCGCCGCCCCGTGCGCCGCGACTCCTGTTCTGGCTGGAGGGCTCGAGAACATAGTTGCTCGCGCTGAGCATCCAGCTGCGGACCAGATCGGACTTCGGCGTCGTCGACTTGCGAACGCTATTCCAGTACGTCACCGCGTCCACAGGTTCGTGGCTCATGTCGCAGTCTGACAGCGCGTGCCACTTGCCGGACGACCACTCCACGAGCACAACAGTTCCTTCGGTTTTCGTCTTGTAGCGCGCGATAACGGCCTTGCCGGTGGCCGAAGCCTTGCCGGGCGTCGCGCCCAGGTACGTCTCGCGCGAGCCGCCCTCCACGTAAGGCCGTATGGCGCCTGCCGCCCACTTCTGCCGGAAGTCCGGGGTGGGCAGCTGCGTCTTTAGCGAGGCGGACTTGATCTCGTAATTGACGCGCGCGGTGCTCGCGAAGAGGATCTCCGCCATGCGCTCCGTGCCCCCGTAAGGCAGCGTGATCTTGTCGCCGGGCTTGGCGGGCAGGTCGTCGACCTTGTTTTCGGGAAGCACGTCGAAAAGCGGGCCCATGTTTCCGGCCAGCTCCATCATTGCACTCTGCAGCTTCTGGTCGGTGAACTTGGCGCCGGGCTGGTTGCTTTTGCTCTCGCTCTCGACCTGGAGCTTGAGCTTGTCGACCTCGGCCTTCTTCTGCAGGCAGCGGTTCAAATAAGGCAGGCCGAAGGACTTGGCGAGAGGGTCGTCGGCGAAAGCCTTCTGAACTTTTGCAATGAACTCCTCGGTGAACATCTCCGTACTGGCCACCTTGATGCGCGCGCTCGCGCCCTCGCCCGAGAAGAACACCTTGTGCGCGCGGCCCTTCTTGTCCGAGAACGGCGCCTTCTTCTTCCACCACTGCAAGAGAGATGCAGCCCCCGACTTCAGTTTGTCCAGGAATTTGGCCGCCTGCTTCTTGATCCACGCCGCCAGCGAAATCATGGCCTTCTCGACCGGCGCACGGATCTTCTGGATGATTCCGTTGATCTTGCTGGCGATCTTGCCCAGCCCCGCAAAGCCAGCCAGGAAGTTGATGGCCAGCGACAGCAGCCCGGCGAGAATGGATTCGACCTTGGCCGCAGCGGCACCGATGTTGCCCGCAGCGATGGCAAGGATCGAATCGAGGAAGGCCGTGACGACGGCGATGATCTTGGAGATCTTCTGCACGAAGACCATCACCAGGTCGTAGATGGAGATGATGGCCGAGATGAAGCCCGCGCCGGGAATGAACATCGCGACCAGCTTGGGAATGGCCTTGGTCACCACCGCCTCGATCACCATGTTGCGAATGCCTTCGATGACCTTGTCCTTCTGCGCCATCAACTCTTCTTTGATCTGCTCCCAGGCCGCCGCGGGACCCTTGGTGACCAAGGTCTTGACAATGTCAAAGCCCTTCTCCATCGCCACGACGGCCGGTTCGCCAACCGCATCCACCAGCTTGATTCGCAAGTTGGCCCAAGTGAGGCCCAATACCGAGAACGCGAACTTCACGATCTCGCCGAGAGACAGCGCCGTGGGAATATAGACACCCGACAGCGAGCCGGTGAGCCAGTCGATCAAGCCCTTTTTCAGGTGCTCGCCGAAACGCCCGGCGAAATTCTGGAAACCGAGCTTGGCGGCCTTAGCCAAGTTGCCGACGAAGGGCAGCGGGTTCTTCAGGATGCTCTTGAGCGCTGCGCCGGTTCGCTTCACATAACCCAACGCGCCGGGCGCCACCACCGAGAAAATAATCTCCAGCAGATTCCACACGGCGTTGCCGGCCCAGGAGATGAACTTGCCAAGGAAGGTGGCGAACACCCCGACCAGCTTGGCGAAGGCACGCGGCACCAGGATGATGTCGACCAGCTGCAGCGACTTGAAGGCGCCAATGAAGGTGGGCGGAATCTGCAGCACGAAGTTCTTCAAGTCGCTCATGGCTCCCTTGAACCACGCCCAGGCCTTGCCGACCGCGCCCGACTTTTTCATGTTCTCCCACACGTCGTTCTGCCCGATCAGCTTCATGAAGCCGCCAATCAGCAAGTCCGCGGAGTCGGTGACCGGCTCGCCGGTGATCGGGTCCTTGCCCATCACACCTTTGAGAAGGTCGTAGCTGGGTGTGCCCTCGGCCAGCTTGGCGATCGGCTTCAGGATCGCGTCCTTCACGAACTCGATGATTCCGGTGACGAAGCTCTTGACGAAGTTCTTGATCTGGTCGATCGGGCCGGTGAAGATGGCCTTGGCACGGTCCCACACCGAGCCTGGGCTGAGCAGGTCGCTCCAACCGAGCGAGTTCAAGAAGTCCATCAACGCCTTCTTGATCGACGACCCCACCATGCCCAGCGACTTGATCTGCTGCGCCGCCCAGGTCGCGACTTTCTCGAAAACACCGGCGTTTTCCAGCGCCTGAGTGATCAGCCCCGCGCCCGGGATGAACTCGATCACCGCCCGCAAGATGTTGGCGGGCGAAGGATCCACCCTGCTCATGTTGATCGGATTCACGCCCAGCACGATCGTGAACATCCGAAAGCCCGGAATGATGTTGGCTTTGTCCGCGATGTAGTCGAGCACCGTGTCCATGCCCAGCCGCTGGATTTGCACCGGCGCGCTCTGCGTGATGCTCGGCGCTTCCTGGCGCTGCACCACGGCCCGCTGCTGGATGGTGTGCGTCAGCTCGTGGGCGATCAACTCCTGGCCCGACTTCGTGTCGGGCTGGAACTCGCCGCGCGCGAAGAAAACGTCCTTACCGAAAGCGAAGGCACGCGCGGAGAGCCGCGCGGCCAGGCCTGCCGCCTTGCCGTCAGTGTGAATGCGAACGCCGCTGAAGTCGGCCTTGAAACGCGGTTCCATGAAACTGCGCACGCCCGCCGGCAGCGGGATGCCGCCACCCAGGCTGGAGCGGATGTCGGCCTCGACGTCGGCCTCGGCCTTCGCCGGTCCGGCGGGCTTGCGCTGAACAACCTGCAGGGCGCTGCGCTGCACGCGGGCCGACGCCGGCGTCGCGCGCTCCACGGGCGCCTGCATGCTCATGACGGAGCGGGCAGTGGCGTCGGCCTCCTTCTCGGCCGGATCGGAGGAATGGGACACCTGCATCTGCGCCTGCACCCCCAGCGGCAGCATGCTGCCCAGGTGGCGCGACATCGCGTTGACGGCGCGTCGCATGGGGCGCGGCGCTGACACCGTGGCGACCGGTTTCGTGCTGACCTGCGGCGCCACGGGCGCCGCGGTGCGAAGCAGCGAGACGGTCGCGCCGGCCATGGTCAATGTGCCGCGATGGGCCTGAACTCGCTCGGGCGCAGCGGACAGGTCGCGCCGGTCTTGCGGTACTCGCGGCCGAGTGCTGCATACAGATGCTCGGTCCGCATCGACCCGCCCTCCTCCAACGCGAGCAAGCGTGCGTGGCCGACGATGTTGCGCAGTTGACCGCCGCTCAGCGCGCAGCGGCAAGCCATCTGCTGCAGCCAGTCGTCGTCGACCTCTTCGCCAACCAGATGCAGCTTGAGAATGTCGTAGCGCCGCCATTCATCGGGCGGCCGGAAATGGATGACCACGTCCATCCGCCGGGAAAACGCCTTGTCGATGCGGTCAGCGGCGTTGCTGGTCACCAGAAGGATGCCGTCGAAGGACTCGATCCGCTGCAGCAGGAAGTTGGTCTCCAGATTGGCATATCTGTCGTTTGACGAGCCCACGTCAGTACGGCCGGCCATCAATGCATCGCCTTCGTCGAGCAGCAGCACGACATCCAGCTCCTCGGCAGCGGCGAAAGCCCGATCCAGATTCTTTTCGGTTTCCCCGATGTACTTGTTGACCGTGGCCGCCAGATCGACGCGATAGAGGTCCTTGCCGAGCGAAGCGGCGAGCAACCGCGCCGCGAGCGTCTTGCCGGTGCCGCTGGCCCCCGAAAAGAGAGCGCGCACGCCGGCATTGCCTTGCGCGAGCGAGGCGCCGCCGGCCGCAAGGGCTTCGCGGTGACGGCAGCGCGCGGTCAGCGCATCGAGCTCATCGCGCGTGGGCGTGTCGACAGCCAGGTCGTGCAAGCCGCCCTGCGCCGGCAAGCGAACTGCGAGCGTCTCCAGCCGCGCGGCCTGCAAAGTGCGACAGGCCAGCATCACGTCGCCCGGCGAGATCGCCTCACGCTGCGCCAGCGCCGCATAGGCGGTGGCCGCCTTGGCGGCACGATAAATGTTGCCACTGGTGAGGCGCGCTGAAGCGGCCAGCGCGCGCAGCGACTCGGCCGCTTGGCCCGGCGCCGCGTTTTGCCAATGGTGGATGCGCTCGCGCTCGTCGGGCAGCGCCATGTTCAGCGTCAGCAGACTTTGGCCATCGGCGCTGGTCCACGCGCCGTGGCGGCTGGTCGCCACACCCAGCGCCCCCGCGAACGGCAACGCCGGCAGCACCCTGCTCTCGCCGGACGCCAGCTCGCAGTGCAATGCCGGCATCGCGTCCAACAGCACCGCGAGCACGCCGAACATTCGCCAGCGCGGCTCTTCGTCGAATACGCTCTGATCGGCGACCAGAAGCGATTTGCCGAGCGAGTGCGCGACGGCGGCCAGCAAGGTGCGGCGACCGTTGTGACGCGGCCCGCGCACCACGATCACCTGCTCCGGCTGCATTCGCAGCAGCGCGGGCAACGCGTCGTACTGCAGGCGATTTTCGGGTGCGGCGACCACGTCCGAGAGCGGGCCGAGCGTCGCGAAGGGCCGGTGTTCGAGCCAGCGCAGCGCGGGCGCATCACCGCGCAGCGCGTCCCACAGAGGATGCGGCACGGTCAGTAGCCATTCCGGGCGCGGCGCCTCCGGATTGCGTACTTGCAGCAAACCTACTCGCAGCAACTCCAGCAAAGATTGCCGTACCGCATCGGTTCGGTCCTCGCCGCTAGCGCCCACTCGCCACCACGCCAGCAGCAGCGCAAAGCTCGGCCGGCGCTCGCGGCCCTGCGCGTGCTCGAACGCGTCGCCAAAACGCGGGTCCTCTTCCACCAGTCCAGCCGCCAGCAGCAATTCCAATGCGAGGCGGCTTACACCGGTCGCCAGCAGGCAACGCAGCGGCAGTCGCTCGGATGCAGCTCCTTCCCAGTGCAGCAGCGCTTCATTCCAGCGCGCGCCGGGCAGCACCTTCGCTCCCGTGTGAGCTTGAAGTTGTTGGTGGTATTCCGCGAGAAAGGGCTGCCCTGCGAACGCCGCATCCAGGTCGCCACCCGTGCATTGCTCGATCACGCGCCCGATCACCCCGTAGAGCGCCAAGCGGAAGTGTTGCGCTGGCGTGTGGTCGACGTTGTCGAAGATGTGGGTCGTCATACGAATTGAAAAGTGATGGCGCGACCCGCGGCAGGTATCCAGCCCGGGTCGCGGTCCAGGCCGGCGATTCGAATCGCCAGCGGCAGGTCGGCGAGTTGCAGCGCGACGTCAACCTCACCTGCGCCAGTGGTGATGCGCGCGTCATGACGACACACGAGGGAAGGAACGTCGTCGCCAGGTTCGGTGCCCAGCGTGAGAGCCAGCCGCGCATGGAGGTAGCCGAGCATGCAGGCCAGCCATCGCGCGCGGCCGGGGCGTGGCAGCCTGGCATGCGCTGGCCGTGAATGCGACGGGACGGCATGGCGAAGCGAGTGTTGCGCGGCGCAGAGATGGCGCGCCTGCATCAGCGGTCGGACGTCGGCGTTGCGGGGAACGTCAAACAAGATGAAACCCGCAGGATGTCGCAGGATCAGGCGAGAGCGTGTGGCCTGCACTGACACTGTTTCGACTTGGCCCCACGGACCCAGCCAAGCAGGGTCGATCGCCCAAAGCGCGGGCGCAGCGAAGTCTTTGCCGGGACGCTCGGAGGGGCGGCGTCCGGCCAGGGCAGCCAGCAGCGGCCCGACCGGGTCACGCGCGAAGGCCGGCCCGAACCAGCGCTCGCCCACAAGCGCCAGCCAATCCCAGGGCGACAGCGCGATGCCCGGCGCGCGCGGCATCGTGAAGTCGCCATACAAGCCGAGCGCCAATGCGGCATTCAGCAGGTAGAAGATGCCGCCGAACTCGGTGTGTACTTCGCGTGCCGGCATAGGCAACACGGTTGCTGACGCGAGTGTCGGAACGACGCGCTCAGCGATGATGGGAGTCGACTCGCCTACGACCGTCAGTTCCGGCCGGGCTGGCGCCCACGACGCTTCCCCAAACGGTTCGGTCCCGTTAAGAGCAGGCAATTTGGGGGGTGGCGGCTGCGCGTTTGCATCGGCCGATGTGCCAGGGATTCGAGTCTGCCGGCGCGCTATCCTCTTAGCGCGCCGCAGCTCCATTCCCTTGAAGTCGACTTGATTCGCCGCACTTGAGGCGGTTTTGCCGACGGCGTTCGTATCAGCTGCAGCCTCGCCCACGTTAGGCGCTAGCAGTTCGGCGAACTCGATCCGCGACAAGGCGCGTGCGAGCTGAGGTGTGCGTGCCCACGAGGGCGACCGCATCAATGCCATCACCTGGGCGAACAGCCGGCGTTGCGGCAAGTTCAATGCCGTACCGAGCAGTTCCGGCACGGTGGTGATGAGCTGGTGCAATGCGGACTCGTCGCCGGCTTCCAGTTCGCGCGATTGCTCCTCTTCCGGGCCCGCGGTCTCCCCGCCCACCCGCCAGCCAGGCTTGCCGTCCGCGGGCAATGCGATCTCCGGCACATGCACGAGCGCGAACGCGCGCTCCAGCGCTGCCGACGCATCTTGCGCCTCGACGTTGTCCAAACGGGAGAACCACTCCACCAGAACGGCCCCGCCCGGCGAGGTGGTTCCGGTGGCCTCGATCAAACGCATCGCGACCGGCACCAACACCTCACCCCGCGCGAGAACTTCTCGGCGCAGCCACAGCGCCGCGCCCAAGCCGCGCAACGCCTCGCGCCACCACCAACGTTCGGCCGCGACGCCGCGCAGCCAGTCGCGCACGAGGCAGGCCGCCATCTCGGTCGCATCGGCGAACACGATGGCGTCCGCCGCAGCAGCATCCGC
Organism: Ramlibacter sp.; assembly: GCA_046590315.1. Lineage (GTDB taxonomy): Bacteria > Pseudomonadota > Gammaproteobacteria > Burkholderiales > Burkholderiaceae_C > Ramlibacter. Next base: position 20,976 of record JBKJTX010000376.1, read on the forward strand.
ATGCAGCCACGGGCGGCGCGCGCCGTCCGCGCACAGTTGCAGCGCCCTGGATGCATTCGCGGCGAAAGCTGGCGCGTCGACCACAGTCATGCGTTTCACGAAAAGGATCGCATTTGCAGGAAGGCCCTGCGGCGCCCAATCCACCTGTCCCAGCGCATGCTCGAGCCGGCGGCGAGCTTGCAAGCCGTCCGCGCCGGCGCCGCGTGCCACCACGCGGCCAAGCATGGCCGTCGCGGACAACAGGCGCAGACCGGACATGGCAGGTCCGAGCCGAATCAGTTGATGCGCTTCACGATGTACCCGAACGACCCTACGGGCTCGAAAACGCGATAGGACTTCTTGTCGATCGTGACGAATCGTCCTGTGTCCCGTTCACCGCGCATCAACCACGTCGGCAGATTGGCGCCCAACGTCACATGAACGTCATGGCCCTCGACCTGGCGGGAAAGGCCTGGATTCGCCGCCAGCATCCATGGCTCCACCGACGTGCGCACGACCTGGAGCGCGAATCCTTCGCCCTTGTGGCTTTCATACCGCTTCGGGTCGTCCTGGATCTTCAGCTCGAGCACATTGGCGCCCTGGGGCACCTTGATGCTTGCCGCCGTCCCGAGGTGAAAAGTGGTGCGGAAACCGTCGAAGGACCCGACCAGCGCGCCGGAGCGCCCTGCGTCCGGGCCGAGACCCGACTTCTCGGACCCGCGCTCGGTCGCGGCGGTTCCTGCGGCGGTGATGGGGATGCCGTCGACGATGATCTGGCCGGACGAGATGAACGTCAGAATCTGGTCGGGCCGCACGTCCATTTTCACGACCGGCCGGGGTCCGCCGGTGCCGGGAGGAATCTGCACTGCCTCACTGGGGATGCGCAGGTTCGGAGGCGTGACGGAGATCTCCAGCTGGCGGTCCGACCCGGGCGCCAGTTCGGCCCGATACAGACGCTCGCGAACGCGCGTCGCGTTGCCTATCTCCGTCGTCCATGTCAACTTGGGATCGAAGTTGACGAAACTCTCCCGCAGGGTGTACGCGACGGTCCTTTGTTCGGGGCGCGGCTCGAAGCCCTTCGTGGTGAGCGCCGCCCTTTCCCGGAACGGAGAACTCGTGGTGACAAACTGCATGTTGCGCATCGCCGATGCGTTGGTAAATACCGTTGTCGGGTCGGTCGACGTGAGCTCCACGCGAATGCACTGGTTCGGGTGACTGGTGTAGTCCGTCTTTTGCGGAGGCGTCAGCGACCACACGCCCGTACTGAACGTATGCGCGACCGTGGCAGCAATGTCTGCAGGACCGGCGGGGTTGCCCCCGACGAGCACGTTGGCAAAACTCCCGAGCGTCGGCAGGCCGTTGTTGGCGATCTTGAACGTTGCGCTCACTCCCTTGGCCGCGACCAGGGTGCCGCCGCTGCTCGAGTTGTTCGCGGCGGTGGCATAAAAAATGTTGGGGTCGTTGATGCGGATCTTTCCTGGATCGCTCGGGTGGTTGGTCCGGATCTCGTTGGCGCTGATCGACACTCCGTTGCCGAAGACCTTGCTCAAGGTCGCGTTGCCCCAGGCTCCGGGGCTGAGCGTGCCTGCCTCGAGCTGCGACAGGATGTCGTTCTCGGTGGCGCCACCGATGAACTGCGCAGGCGGCCAGGTGTACTGCGTTGCTTCACCGTCGATGCCCGCGGTTGGGTCGGTGCGCGCGACGTCGACGAACAACCCGAAGAAGTTGGTGTCCACGAAGTTGAAAGGCGCACCCCGTGGGATCTTGAGCTCCACCGACCACTTCTTCAGCGCGCCGGCGGTTGCCGTGGCGCTTTTGGCTACGATCCCTGTGCCTGCAACGGGCTGAGACGTCCAGGTGTAGCCGCCGCCCGAGTTCGATCCCGTCCAGTACTGGATGGAAGCCGCCACGTTATTTCCGTTGGCGGGGCAAGCGCCGGTCGGTTTGCATGGAAACACATGGATCCGCCGGTAATTCGTGGCGGCGTTGTCGGGATTCAAGCCAATGACCACCACGTCGTTGTCGTTGAAATTCGTGTCTTCGACCTCGACGTAAAGGTAGATGGCGCCCGCATCGGCCACGCCGCGAAGCGTCGCCGCCGGAAAAGCGCCGCCGTCTTCCATGACGTACTTGAAGCCGTTCGCCCACGCCGCCTCGGTGGCCAGGCCGTCGATCGTGACGGCAGTCGCGGTTTGAGGAAATAC
>JBKJTX010000390.1:0-12026 GCA_046590315.1 Ramlibacter sp.
CTGGATGGCGCCGGCCGAGATGCGCGCCACCCTCCAACCGCTCTTTGACGGTTGCATGCGCGGTCGGACCATGTACGTGGTGCCGTTCTCGATGGGACCGCTTGGCTCGCCGATTGCCCACATCGGCATCGAGCTGTCCGACAGTCCTTATGTGGCCGTGAACATGCGCATCATGACCCGCATGGGCAAGGCCGTGTACGAGGTGCTGGGCGTGAACGGCGAGTTCGTGCCGTGCGTGCACAGCGTCGGCGCCCCTCTGGAGCCGGGCGAGCAAGATGTGAAGTGGCCCTGCAACAAGACCAAGTACATCGTGCATTACCCCGAGACCCGTGAAATCTGGTCCTACGGTTCGGGCTACGGTGGCAATGCGCTGCTGGGCAAGAAGTGCTTCGCGCTGCGCATCGCGTCGACCATGGGCCGTGACGAAGGCTGGCTTGCCGAGCACATGCTGATCCTCGGCGTGACCAACCCCGCAGGCAAGAAGTACCACGTCGCGGCTGCCTTCCCATCGGCTTGCGGCAAGACCAACTTCGCCATGCTGATCCCTCCCAAGGGCTTCGAAGGCTGGAAGGTCACGACCATCGGCGATGACATCGCCTGGATCAAGCCCGGTGCCGACGGCAAGCTGTACGCGATCAACCCTGAGGCGGGTTACTTCGGCGTCGCCCCCGGCACCAACACCGACACCAATCCCAACTGCATGGCCAGCCTCGACAAGAACGTGATCTTCACGAACGTTGCATTGACCGATGACGGTGACGTGTGGTGGGAGGGCATGGGCCCGGCACCTGCGCACGCCATCGACTGGCAGGGCAAGGACTGGACGCCGCAAATCGCCAAGGAAACCGGCGCCAAGGCAGCGCACCCCAACGCGCGCTTTACGGTGTCGGCCGTCAACAACCCAGCCCTCGATTCCGCGTGGGATGATCCGAAGGGCGTCGCTATCGACGCTTTCATTTTCGGCGGCCGCCGCTCCACCACCGTGCCGCTGGTGACCGAGGCCCGCGACTGGGTCGAAGGCGTCTACATGGCTGCCACCATGGGCTCTGAGACGACGGCCGCGGCGGCCGGCCAGATGGGCATCGTGCGCCGCGACCCGTTCGCGATGCTGCCTTTCACCGGCTACAACATGTCCGACTATTTCCAGCATTGGCTGGATCTGGGCAAGAAGGTGGCGGCTTCCGGCGCCAAGCTGCCGCGCATCTACACCACCAATTGGTTCCGCAAGGGCGAGGACGGCAAGTTCGTCTGGCCCGGCTACGGCGAGAACATGCGTGTGCTGAAGTGGATGATCGACCGCATCGAAGGCAAGGCGCAAGGTGTCGAACACGTGTTCGGCGTCAGCCCGGCATATGAAGAGCTGAACTGGACCGGCCTCGACTTCAGCGCCGAAAAGTTCAAGACTGTAATCAACATCGACAAGGCCGCGTGGCAAAAGGAGCTGCAGTTGCACACCGAGCTGTTCCAGCAACTGCAATATCACCTGCCGCGCGAGTTGGGCGAGACCAAGGCGGAGATCGAAAAGCGGCTCGCGGCCTGACCGTGTTCGCGCGCGCAAAAGAGCCACCCGAGGGTGGCTCTTTTGTTTGGAGGAGCGCCGCCTCCACCTCAGTAGTAGGCCCTGATATCGCGCGTTGCCCCGGCGCTCATCGCGCGGCTAATGTCGGCCATCACACGCGCGTCGGTCAGTGCTATTTTCCAGAGCTGCTCGTCCTGCGCCGCCTGACGGTGCGCCGCTGCCCAGAGCTTCAGGCCCGATCGCAGGCCGTGTGCAGCACGCCGGGCCGGTGTCGCCAGCAGGCCCAGCGCCGCAAAAGCAAGGGTCCACATCAAGATCCAGGCGGCCAGCAGATGGCCTTCTGTCCAGGTTTCGATGACGTCATTCGCGACCACCAGCACAGCCGCGACGATGGCGGCAAGCAACACGCTCGCCGTCGCGCGCGTGTTATCAATGCGACCGGCGATCTCCTTCACGCTGCCGGCGACGCGCTCGGCGCGAACCACACCGGGATGCTCGGCGGGCGGGTTGACGTGGACAAAGCGGGACATGTTTGCTTCTCCTTGTGAGAGCCGCTGCAGGCGAGATTGCCCTTCGCGTGCCCCAATACTAGGGTAGACCCTGATATTTTCCCAATTTAGATTGGTGATGGCTATCATTCACATTCGTGATGAAAGCACCCAACTTCCGCACCTTGGATCTGAACCTGCTGCGCGTGTTCGACCAGGTGATGGCCGAGCGGAACCTGACGCGGGCTGCGCGCAACCTGTCGATGACGCAACCGGCTGTGAGCAATGCCCTCAACCGTTTGCGGGACTCGCTGGGGGACAAGCTGGTGGTGCGCAGCGGCTACGGCGTGGCGCCCACACCGCGCGCCCTCAGCCTTTGGCCCGCGATCGCCGACGCATTGCGCCAAATGGAAGCGACGCTTAATCCCGGCGATTTCGTCGCGTCCGAGGCGACCAGCACCTTCGTGCTGGCGATGGCCGACGCCACCGCAGCCGAACTCATGCCCGGCCTGGTCGAGATCATCGAGCGCGATGCCCCGGGCGTCTCGCTACGGGTGCTGCCGCTCACGACGCGCGACCCACGTCATCTGCTGGACGAAGGGCAGATGGACCTCGCCGTGGGCTTCTTCCCGGCGGTGCTGGCGGATCTCTCGGCGCAGGGGCAGCAAAGTGGACTCGCGCCTTTCGATCACCAGCGCCTCTACGACGGCGAATACGTCTGCGTCATGCGGCGCGGCCATCCGCTGGCGAAAGGTTCGCTCACGCTGAAGCGCTATTGCGACGCCCATCACATGCTGGTGAGTTTCTCCGGGCGGCCTTTCGGATTCGTCGACGAAGCACTCGCGTCGCTGGGCCGCAAGCGCCGCGTCGTCCTCACCGTCAACCAGTTTTTCACCGCCGGCCGGGTCGTCACCGGCTCGGATTTGCTCACGGTGCTGCCCCGTCACTTTGTCAAGGTGACGGGAATTGAAGACCAACTGGTGCTGCGCGATCTGCCCTTTGAAGTCCCGCCTGTGCACGTCGACTCTCTGTGGCACCGGCGCCAAGGCCAGCGCAGCGACCACGCCTGGCTGCGATTGGCCGTGGCAGCGGCGGCGCAGCGCGCCTTCAAGGCCTGAGGCGGCAAAGGCAGAAATCGAAAGCGCAAGCGCTATGCTTGCCTGATGAGCACCCCTATCTCCGCATCCACGCAGCCTGGCGACTGGCTCGCGCAGACGGCCCAGGCGATCGAGGAAATGCTGTGGGTATGGGACCCCATCAGCGGCCGCGTACTGTTCGCGAACACGGCGTTTGAGCGCTTTTGGGGATTGAGCGCGGCGACAATGGGCGCTGGCCCCGACGCCCTGCTGGATCGCATCCATGCCGGTGACCGGGAGCGCATGCGCCGCGCGCGCCAGCAGCTGGACCATGCGGGCTACAACGAGGAATACAGCGTCTTGCAGACCGCCGTGGGCGACAAGCCCGCCCGCACCACTCGCGTGCGAGAGCGCGCCTTCCGTTCCCGCGGGCCGGGTGGCGAGGAATGGGTGACGCACGTGGCTCGCGACGTGTCCTGGCAGTTCGACACCACCGCGCAGCTGCACGCCGAGATCAGTCGGCGCACCGACGCCGAGCGCAACCTGAGCGATGCGACGCAGCGGCTCCAGGCCCTGATCGCCACCGCCAACGATGCAGTGATCACCATCGACGAGCGCAGCAGCATCATCGACTGGAACAACGCCGCCGAGCGCATGTTCGGCTTCCGGCGTGACGAGGCGATGGGGCAGACACTTCCCGAGCTGATCATCCCGCGTGCTCACCGCGTGCACCACATCGCCGGCATGAAGCGCTTTCTGCAAGACGGCACCGGCAAGATCTTCAACCGGCGTGTCGAGACGCTCGCGCTGCGCCGCACCGGAGAGGAGTTTCAGGTCGAGCTTTCAATCTGGCCGGTGCGCACCGGGGGCAGCTTCACCTTCAGCTCTTTCGTCCGGGACATCTCGCGCCGCAAGGCGGCCGAACGGGCGCTGGCCGAATCCGAAGCCAAGTACCGCAAGGTGGTGGAAAACGTCAACGAGGGCATTCTTGTCACGGCCGGCGGACGCATCCTTTATGCGAACCCGCGCGCCCTGGTACTCGCCGGCCTGGACGACGAGACGGCCAAGTCCAAGCCATTCATCGAGTTCATTCATCCAGAGGACCGCGAGCGCGTGCTGTCCAACCACCTGCGGCGTATCAAGGGCGAACCGGTCGAGAACCACTACCAGTTCCGCGTCCTCCACGGCAACGGTGAATCGCGCTGGCTGGAGATCAGCGCCGTGGTCTTCGATTGGCAGAACACGCCGGCCACCCTGAACTTCCTGACGGACGTCACCGATCGCCGGCAGATCGAGCAAGACATGCAGGCGGCGTTGGCGCGCGAGCGCGAGCTGTCAGAGCTCAAGTCGCGGTTCGTCGCAGTGGCCTCGCATGAATTCCGAACGCCACTGGCGGCCATCCTCTCCTCGATCGAACTGCTCGACGACTACGGCCAGCGCCTGCCCGAAGACGAACGCAAAGAGATCGTGGGACAGGTGAAAGACGCGGTGGCCCGCATGAACAGGATGGTCGAGCAGGTGCTGCTCACCAGCCGCATCGAGTCGGGGAAGTTCACGTTCGAGCCCCAGCCGCGCAGCATTGCGCAGTTGCTGGTGCAGGTGGCTTCGGAGCTGGGCCACGCCCATCCGCACGCGTCGCGCATCGCGATGCAATGCGACGGCGTGGAGCAGGCGCGGATGGTCGACCCCAAGCTGGTCAGCCACATCCTGGTCAACCTGCTGGGCAACGCGCTCAAGTACTCACCCCCCGGCAGCGCCGTCACCTGCACCGCGAAAGCCGAGGGCGACCGGCTGCATCTATCGGTCGCCGACAGGGGCATCGGCATCCCGGCAGCCGACCTGCCGCGCCTGTTCGAAAGCTTCCACCGCGGCACCAACGTCGGCAGCATCCAAGGCACGGGCATTGGCCTGCACATCGTCAAGGAATGCGTCGCACTGCACCGCGGCACCATCGACGTGGAGAGCGTGGCGGGTGAGGGCGCAACCTTTCACGTCCGCCTTCACGCGCCGATAGCGGCCTGAAGCGTCGGCACAATCGGGCCGGTGAAGATCCAGCTCTTGTCCGACCTGCACCTCGAAGTCCATCCCCATTTCTGGCCTCGACCCGCGCCGGATGCCGACCTGCTGGTGCTGGCCGGCGATATCGGTTCCTACCAGACGGGCAGCCAGCTCGCCGACGCCGACTTTGGGCTGGAGCGTTTCTCCCCAAGGATGGGCTGGCCAGTCCCGGTGCTTTTCGTTCCCGGCAACCACGAGTACGACAACCTCGACTTCGACGCCGGCCACGCGCGACTGCGCGAAACTTGCGACAGGCTGGGCATCACGTGGTTGGAACGCGAAACCTGGATCAGCGGCGGTGTGCGGTTCATCGGCACGACGTTGTGGGCGGATTTCGATGCCTTGCTCACGCCGGAAGATCTGGCTGCGGCCAGTCCCGCACCTTTATTGCGCAAGCGCGAGAAGGCGTTTCGGGCCGCGAACTTCTATCTTCGCAAGACCGGAACCACCCGCCATGGCGAGCCGATGCTGGCCGACGCCTGGCGCGAACAAGCACTGGTGTGCATGCAGTGGTTGCGGCAAGCGCTGGCGACACCTTTCGACGGAGTCACGGTGGTGGTCACCCACTTCGCTCCCAGCTTGCGCAGCGCCGATCCCCGCTACGGCGTCACGCCCGGAACTGCGGGCTTTTGCAACTCCCTGGACGACCTGCTGCCGCTGGCCGAGTGGTGGCTACACGGCCATCTGCACTGCCAGCAAAACTACGTAGCCGACGGCTGTCGAGTGGTCGCAAACACCTTGGGCTATGCCGCCAAGGGTGAGCATGCGGGGTTTCGGGAACAGATGGTGCTCGACCTCAGCACGCCGCTCGCTGCTCATCGCGCAGAATGACGCTCGCTACCACGGTGCAGTTCTTGCATGCGTGGTACTCATGTCCGTCAGCTCGACCGTTACCGGCGCGCACAACTGCCCCTTGTTCTTTACAAGGACGACGTCGTGTGTTTCCCATGTGTGTGGAACACTGCGAGGGCATCGGAGGCCGCCATGAAAAGAACAGACTGGACCCCCACGCTCGCGTGGCTTGGAGCAGTGAGTGCGGCGCTGATGTTCGCCTTCGCGATGCCCAACGAATCGAATGTGATGGGCCGGCTGCCGTCTCTCACGGGGAAGCGCCTGGACCAGCAACACGTCATGCTGCCCGTTGACCTGCCGGCCGAGCGAACTCTGGTTCTGGTTGCGTACACGCGCACGCAGCGCGAAGAGGTCGAGAGCTGGATCAAGGGCTTGCGACTCGACCAGGACGACAGCATCGCCTGGCTGCGCATGCCGGTGCTCAATGACCCCGGCGACGAGCGCGCGCGCAACGCCATCGAGAACAGGCTGCTTGAACGGCACACCGACAGCACGATGCGCTCGCGTTTTGTGCCGGTTTTCACCGACCGGGAAGCGTTCGTTCGGGCCACCGGCATTTCGGGAACCGAACACGCGTCTGTGCTGGTGCTCAATCGCGACGGTAAAGTGTTGGCGCGCACCGAAGGTTTCTTCGACGAGACCAAGGCGGACACCCTGCGCGAAACACTGCTGGCCCGCGGCAACTAGCCGACCGACAGTGCACTGCCTGCCGCGCGCGTCAACGCGGCTGTGAGCGCATCCAGCACTTCGCTTTGCAGATTCCAGCAATGCCAGTAGAGCTGGATCGGCAGAGTGGACGCAGGCGCAATGTCCACCAGACGCCCTTCTTTCAGCAAGCCGCGCACCAGCAGTTCAGGCAGCACGCTGACGCCCCAGCCTGCCAGCACGGCCTGGACCTGGCCCTCCGAACTTGGCACGAACAGTTGGTTGAGCGAGACGCGCCTGAGGCCGAATGCCTTGGCGACGAACTCAGCCTGACCGTCGTCTTTGCGGTTGAAAGCTATGAAGGGCTGGTCCCGAAAGTTATGCGGGCCCAGGCCCTCGCGAAAGTTCTCACGGGCATAGCTGGCCTCGGCCACGGCGACGTACTGCATGGCGCCCAAGGGCACCACCTTGCACCCGCGCAGGGCCTGCTTGAGCGTCGTCACGCAGCCGAGCACATGCCCTTCGCGCAGCCACTCCTGGGTGAAGTCCTGGTCATCCGTGATGATCTCCATCGGCAGACCTTGACGCGCGAGGTCGGTCAGCGCGCCCAGGGCCCAGGTGGCGATGCTGTCGGCGTTGATGGCGATGGAAATGCGTTCTTCCTCGCGGGCGCCGCCGATCGAACTGGGCGCGAGTTCTTTCATGTCCCGTTCCAGGTCGGCGCGCAGCAGGCGCAGTTGCTTGGTGTGTTTAAGCAGCAACTGGCCGGCGGAGGTGGGCTTGAGCGGCCGGCTGCGCACAATGAGCACCGTGCCCACCTGGGCTTCGAGTGCGCGCAGGCGCTGCGACACCGCGGACTGGGTGATGGACAGGCGCTGGGCGGCGCGCTCGAAGCCGCCTTCCTCCACGATCGCGGCGAGGCATTCCAACGCGTCAGGATCAAACGTACTCATAGGCGCTCCATTAGCAATGCTGATGTTTTCCGGCAAAGTTTAATTTTTCTTTTATTGGACGGCAAGTTGTTGGAAACTGGCCGCATGAGAGTTCTCGTCCTAGGCGCCGGGATTATCGGCACCAGCACCGCGTGGCATTTGCAGGAGCGCGGCCACGAAGTCATCGTGGTCGAGCGCCAAGACACGGCAGCGCGGGAAACAAGCTTTGCCAACGCCGCGCAGATCTCGGTCAGCTACTGCGAGCCCTGGGCCAACCGCGCTGCGCCCGCCAAGCTGCTGAAGTGGATGTTCCGCAACGACGCTCCGCTGCTGTTTCGCCCTCAGCTCGACTGGCAGCAATGGCGCTGGGGCTTGCGATTCCTCAGTCAGTGCAATGACGCCGCGTTCGAGCGCAACGTCAAACAGCTGGTGGCGCTGGGTGCCTACAGCCATGCGGCCTTGAAGGATGTGGTGCGCGCCACGGGCATCGAGTACCAGCGCCTGGAGCGCGGCATTGCGCACTATTTCACCGACGAGGTCTCGCTCGAGGGCGCGGCCGAAGCGGCGCGGCTGATGCAGAAGTTCGGCGTGCAGCGTCGCGTCGTCACGCGCAATGAGCTGCTGGCGATCGAGCCCGCGTTCACGACGTTCGGCCAGAACATCGTAGGCGGCACCTATACGGCGAGCGATGAAAGCGGAGACGCCCGCGTGTTCACAGAAGAGCTCGCCGGGCGCTGTGCCGACCGCGGCGTGCAATTCCTTTACCACCATGACGTGATCAGACTCGAAAAGATCGGTGGCGCAATCGACAGGGTGGCGGTTCGCGACCGCCGGTCTGCCGGCGAGCTCAGACTGAAAGCCGACGCGGTCGTCGTGGCTTGCGGCTCTTACAGTGCGCCTTTGCTGCGCAGCGTGGGGGTGGACCTGCCCATTTACCCGGGCAAAGGCTACAGCGCCACGTTCGAACTGAAAAAACCCGAACTGGCACCCTTCGTCAGCACCATCGACGACGAGGTGAAGTGCGCGATGAGCCGTCTGGGCAATGAGTTGCGCGTGGCCGGCACGATCGAGCTGTCAGGCTACGACGTGTCGCTCGACACGCCGCTGGCCAAGGCCCGCTGCAAGATGCTGGCCGACCGAATCGAACAGGTGCTGCCCGGGGTATGCGACACGCGCACAGAAGAAGAGGGTGGCAATCCGCGTTTCTGGACCGGCCTGCGGCCTGCGACGCCCACCAACATCCCCTACATCGGCCGTACCAAGGTCGGGCGCTTGTGGGTGAACGCCGGCCACGGCACGCTGGGCTGGACCCACGGCGCCGGCTCGGGCAAGGCGATGGCCGAACTGATCAGCGGCGAACGCCCGCAAACCGAATTCAGCTTCTACGGAATCTCCGCAACCGAACAAGGCTGGTCCGCGCAAACCGCTTGAGCGTATAGCTCGAAGATCGCGCGCAGCAACGCGCAGCGCGATCTCCCTTGCGGCAGGATCCGGCTGCGCCGGTCCTGCTCGCACTAATCAGCCACTCATAAATTGCGCAGCAATTTATGAGTGATCAAATTCCGCCATACCAGGTGTAGCCCTGATCTTCCCAGTAGCCGCCCTTGCCGCCAGAGATGTCGCCAAACTCTGCGACCAGTTCGATCCGGTGCAAGTACTTGGGCTGCTTGTAGCCCAACTGCCGCTCGATCCGCGCGCGCAGCGGCGCGCCGTTCTCCACCGGCAGCGACTTGCCATTGAGCTCCCAAGCCAGGATGGTCTGCTCGTGAAAGGCGTCGTCCAGGTCCACACTCTCGTAGTACATGGTGTCCTCGTCGTCGGCGTCCATTTGGTCAAGACAGTGGAACACCACGTATTTCGCTTCTGGCAAGAGCTGCGCCATATTCAGAAGCTGCGACAGACGCACGCCCTTCCATTGGCCGATGCAGCTCCAGCCTTCGACGCAGTCGTGGCGAGTGATCTGTGTGCGGGTGGGCATGGCCTGCAATTGGGCCATGCTCAGCTCCAGGGGCTTGGCCACCATGCCATCGACCGTCAGACGCCAGTCGGCGAAGCGGTTGGCAACCATCGCGGCGTAGCTGTCGCCCACCGGCATGGTTGTGCCGTTGGCGCGAAACGTCGGTGCGATGTCGGCGGCGGAAAACTCCTGCGCCATGGCGCGCCGTCCCAGCACCCGGTGCACCGAATTGCTCAAGGTCTGCGCACTGTGCAGCACGTCGACGAACGTGTCGTTCTGGCTTAAGGCATCGCAACCGGTCAGCGTGCTCGCCGCCCCGACGGCCAGACCCGCGCGCAGGAAGCCGCGCCGTTCGCGGCGCCGCTCAAGGAAAGGTTTGCTCTTGTTCATTTCGGGAGCCTCCAGTAGCCAGTGATCATCGATCGCAGGTTGTTGACGAGGCCAGTGATGATCACCTCGAACAAATGGACCAAAACGAACGCCACCAGCAGCACTGCGGCGACGAAGTGCAGCGTGCGTGCGGCCTGGCGACCCCCCAGCCAGTCAACCCAACCGGGCACGAACGCATCCATCATCGGCGACATCGCCCAGCCGCCGAGAACGATCAGCGGCAGCACGCCAAAGACGATGGACAGGTAGGCGATGTTCTGCAGCACGTTGTAGCGCTGGGCTTCTTCGCCATGCGCCTGCCGCAGCAGCACGTGATCCTTGATCGAGCGGCCAATGCCGCGCCATTCGCGCTTCGTCGGAATCAGGTCACGCCGCAAGTGTCCGCTGAACATCGTCCACAGCACATACGCGATGCCGTTGATGACGAACAGCCAGGCAAAGAAGAAGTGCCAGAGCCGCGCCATGGCCAGCCACTGTGTCCCAGGGATGGTGGCCCAGGAAGGAAACGCGCGGGCCGCGTAGTCGCTGCCTTCCGGATTGAGCGACGTGCCGAGCACGCCATGCGTGTCGAACTCGGCGCTGCCGATGCGGGTGACGCCGCGCCACTGGCCGCCCACTTCCCTTTGCGTGATCTGCAGCACTCGCGTTTCGTCGCGCGAGTCGTGACCCCAATACAGGGCCGGATGCGCATTGAAAATTTGCAGCCCGCTCATGAGGAGGATGGTCAGGCACACCACATTGATCCAATGCATGATGCGCACCGGCAGCCGGTGCCGGTAAATCAAGTGCGCATTGCGCGGGGGGACTGGTTCCATGCGGCCTCCGTGGGGTTCGGCAGGCCGAGAATACGCGCTATTCCGGCCAGGGTCCCCAGGTTGTCGCGGCGACCGGGGCGTTCTTACAGTCGAAGCCTCGAAACTTCAGTCGTCGCGTTCGCCTGGCTCGTAAACGGTCTCTCGGCCCATCCGGTCCAAGACCAGTTCGGCCGTCCATGGCAGCATGAGCGAGCCGCATCGGCTGTCGCGGTAGAGCCGCTCCAGCGGCAGATGCTTCATCATGCTCTGCCCGCCGCAGGTCCGGATCGCCAGCCGCGCTATGTCGTTGGCACCTTCCATCACGCTGTAGTGCGCAGCATACAGGCGCATGCGCACGTCCTTCGACGGATCGGGGCCGGCTTCCTGGATGGCCCGAGCGAAGATACTCTTCATCGCTTCGAGCTGGATCCGCATTTGCGCCACGGCGATTTGCTTGGTCGGGTACATGCGCCGTTTCACCGGCGGCTCGCCCGCTACTTCGCCGCGCAGGTAGCTGACCGTGAAGTCATACGCCGCACTGGCGATGCCGAGGTACGTCGGCGCCAGCGTGAAGAACATTGCGGGCCACGTCTGCGCGCCCTGGTAATAGACGCCGCGCGGCATGAGCTGTTCGTCATCCGACACGAATACGTCCTTGAAGGTGAGGTTGCGGCTCACGGTGCCGCGCATGCCCAGCGGGTCCCAATCGCCGGTGATCGCGAAGCCCTCGCTGGTGGCCGGCACGGCCAAGTACAGCGTGTCACGCGCGTCTGGCCTCTCGTCGCCCTTGTCTTCGGTGCACAGCACGCCGTAGTAGTTGGCGGCGCCAGAAAGCGAGGCAAAGATCTTGCGTCCATTCACGAGCCAACCGCCGTCGACTTTGCGCGCCGTGGTGCCGAAGGGTGCGCGACCCGCAGCCGCGGCGCTGCCTTCGGAGAACGGCTGGGCGTATACGGCGCCCTCCTCCACCACTCGTTTGAAGTGTCGCTCGCGCCGGCGTGCGTGCTCGCTACGCTGGTCGTGTGTCATGGCAATGCCGTCAGCCAGCACGCCGGTCCACATCGTCGAGCAGATGTGCATGTTGTACGTGAGGGCGGTGGCGCCGCAGAAGCGCCCGATCTCTGCAGCGACCATCATGTAGGTCGCGTAGTCGGCGCCCAGGCCGCCGTGCGCCTGCGGCACACACAGCCCGAGCAGACCAGCCTGGCGCAGGTCGTCATAGTTGGCGAAAGGAAAGGTCGCGGTCTCGTCCCATTGCGCCAACTATGACGACCTGCGCCAGGCTGGTCTGCTCGGGCTGTGTGTGCCGCAGGCG
>JBKJTX010000511.1:0-4222 GCA_046590315.1 Ramlibacter sp.
ATCGCGCCGCGCGCGGCCGAGCTTGACCGCACCGACCAGTTTCCGATGGACCTGTGGCAAAAGATGGGTGCGCTGGGCGTGCTGGGCATCACCGTGCCTGAGGCGTACGGCGGCGCCAACATGGGCTACCTCGCGCACATGATCGCGATGGAGGAGATCTCTCGCGCGTCGGCTTCGGTGGGCCTTTCCTACGGTGCGCACAGCAACCTGTGCGTGAACCAGATCAAGCGCAACGGCAGCGACGACCAGAAGACGCGCTTCTTGCCCAAGTTGATCTCCGGCGAGCACGTCGGCGCGTTGGCGATGAGCGAGCCAGGCGCCGGCAGCGACGTCATCTCGATGAAGCTGAAGGCCGAGTGGAAGGAGCCGAGTGCCTCGGGGGGCGGCTACTACGTGCTGAACGGCACCAAGATGTGGATCACCAATGGGCCCGACGCCCACACCATGGTGGTGTACGCGAAAACCGAGCCCGAACTGGGTGCGCGCGGCGTCACCGCGTTCATCGTCGAAAAGGGCATGAAGGGCTTTTCCACTGCGCAAAAGCTCGACAAGCTGGGCATGCGCGGCTCGCACACCGGGGAGATGCTGTTCGACAATGTTGAAGTGCCGCTGTCGAACGTGCTGGGCACGCTCAACGGCGGCGCCAAAGTGCTGATGTCCGGCCTGGACTATGAGCGCGCCGTGCTGGCGGCCGGCCCCATCGGCATCATGCAAGCCGTGATGGACAACGTGGTGCCCTACATCCACGACCGCAAGCAGTTCGGCCAGAGCATCGGCGAATTCCAGCTGATCCAGGGCAAGGTCGCCGACATGTACACCATCCTGCAGGCAGCGCGCGCTTACTGCTACATGGTGGGTAAGAACCTGGACATGTTGGGCTCCGAGCACGTGCGGCAGGTGCGCAAGGACTGCGCCTCCGTGATTCTGTATTGCGCCGAGAAGGCGACGTGGATGGCGGGCGAGGGTATCCAGATCTTGGGCGGCAACGGCTACATCAACGACTACCCGGTGGGAAGGTTGTGGCGCGATGCCAAGCTGTATGAGATCGGCGCCGGCACCAGCGAGATCCGCCGCATGCTGATTGGGCGTGAACTCTTCGCGGAGACGATGTGAGCGGCGCGGTCGTCGGCATCGGCGGCGGTGGCTTCCTGATGGAAGACGTGCGTGGCTTGCAGGAGCGCTATCTGCTGTCGCTCGTTCGTCCTCGCGATGACCGCCCGCGCGTGCTGTACCTGGGCACCGCCAACGGCGACGGCGAGCGCGGGCAGCTGCGCTTCATGAAACTCTTCGCAGAGCTGGGTTGCGAGCCCTCAACACTGCTCTTCTTTCCCTATGAGATGCATCGCGACTACGGTCAGGCCGTGCGCGATGCCGATTTGATCTACGTGGGTGGCGGCAACACCGTCGCCATGGTCGCAGTCTGGCGCGAGTTCGGATTCGACGCGCAACTCCACGCCGCCTGGCAAGCCGGCACAGTGCTCGCCGGCATCAGCGCGGGCGCGAATTGCTGGTTCGAGCAGTACATCACCGACAGCGTGCCGGGCGGCGGCACGCGCGCGGGCTTGGGGTGGCAGCCCGGCACTTTCTGCCCGCATCTGGACGGCGAGCCGTGGCGCCAGCCGCTGCTGGATCAGACGCAAGGGTTGGCGTACGGCGCGCCAGACGGCGTCATGGTGCGCTTCGATGAGGGCCGGTTGACAGAGGCGGTGACCAGCCGCGATGGCCAGGTTGCCCTGCTCAAGACCGATAGCGCTTTGCAGCCGTTACCGACCCGACGGCTCGGTCAGTAGCGCCGCAAGCCATCGGACAAATCAACTCGACGGAGGGGCGCCCATTTCTCGGCGCAGCCAGGCCCGGGCAACCGACCAGTCGCGTTTGACGGTGGCCAGCGAGATCTCCAGTGCCTGCGCAATTTCTTCGTTCTCCAGCCCGCCGAAAAAGCGCAGTTCCACGACCTTCGCAGCGCGCGGGTCCACGCGCTCGAAGGCCAGCATCGCCTCGTGCACCGCAATCACATCCGTGGCGCCATCGCCGGCAACTTCGTGCGCATCGGTCATGGACAGCGACACGATGTCGGCCTCGCGCTTGTCGGCGCGTTTGGCCATGGCATGGTTCACCAGGATGCGCCGCATCATGGTCGACGCGACGGAGAGAAAGTGTGCCCGGTTGGCCCACTGCGTGCGGTTCTGATCGGCCATCCGGAACCAGGCCTCATGGGTCAGCGCCGTGGCGGTCAAGGTGTGCGCCGAAGCTTCGCGCGACATGTGGCTGCGGGCGATCCGGTGGAGATCGTCATACAGCATGCCGAACAACGCGTTGGAGGCGCCGGCCGCGCCCTCATCGAGCTGGTGCAGCCAGGCGGTGACGTCGGCGCGGGCGGGCAGGTGGGGCGGCGAGTTCATGCGGTACGTGAACGGCCATTATGAATGGCTGCCGCTGCCAATGAGCCCTCCCCGTTGTCGGTCGTCGCCCACTTGTCCGGTCTAATGTGACTCCATGAACCCAAGCGATAGTTCCGATTCGAAATGGCAACGGGTGCGAAGGCTCTTCGACGAGGCTCTTGCGCTGCCTGCAAACGAGCGCAATGCCTTCATCGCGTCGCTGCAGACGGACGAGGGCGTTCGCGCCGAGCTGCGCTCGCTGCTCGCCCACCACCTGGACGACACCGGAGCCGACCCGCTATCTACCGGTGCCGCGGGCGTTGCGTTGCGGGCGAGCTTCGGGCGCGAGGGCGAACGCTTCGGCCCCTGGCAAATCGACCGGCCGCTGGGCGCGGGCGGCATGGGCGAAGTGTTCCGAGCGCACCGAGCCGATGGCAGCTTCGAGGGGCTGTCGGCGATCAAGGTGCTCAAACGTGGCATGGACAGTGCCGCGGTGTTGGCCCGGTTCAGCCGCGAGCGGCACTCGCTGGGTCGGCTGGAGCACCCGCATATCGCGCGGATGATGGACGCGGGCCTGAGCAACGACGGGCTGCCTTACTTCGTGATGGAGTACGTCGACGGCGTGCCGATTGATGAGGCGGCCCGTGGGCTGCCGCTGGAAGGCCGGCTCAGCCTGTTCCTGCAGCTGGCCGACGCGGTGGCATATGCGCACCGCAACTTGCTAGTGCACCGTGACCTGAAACCTGGCAACGTGCTGGTCACGCCGCAAGGGCAGGTGAAGCTGCTTGACTTCGGCATCGCGAAGGCGCTCGATCCGTCCGACACCGAAGCGGCCGACGCCACGCTGGGCACGCAGCGGCCCTTCACCCCCAACTATGCGAGCCCCGAGCAGGTGCGCGGCGAGCCCGTGGGCACGGGCACCGACATCTACAGCCTGGGCGTGCTCTTGTACCAGTTGCTCACCGGCGTGCGGCCTACCGGCCGCGATGCCACGACGCCCGCAGAAGCCGCGCGCCGCGTGCTCGAAGAGACGCCGACTCGCCCGAGCAGCCTGCCGGCGCTGGACGCGGCAGATGCGCAGTGGCTCACAACCCGCAAGCGGTTGCAGGGCGACCTGGACAACATCCTGCTCAAGTCGCTGGAGAAACCGGTCGAGCGGCGATACGAAACCGTCGAGGCGCTGGCCCAGGACCTGCGCCACTATCTGACCGGTTTTCCCGTCAGAGCGCGCGCGCCCAGCGCCAGCTACGTGTTCAGGAAATTCGTCGGACGGCACCGCGCTTTGGCGGCCGCCGTCGGCGTGGCCTTGTTCGCCGTGCTGGGCGGACTCGCGGGCACCGCCTGGCAGGCCGTCCGCGCCGAGCGCGCCCTCGATAGCGCGCAGCGGCGGCTGAAGGACATCCGCGGGCTCAGCGGGGAAGTGGTCGTGCGTTACGGCGACGCCATCACGCACTTGCCCGGAGGCATGAAGCTGAAGGAAACGCTGCTCACCGATACGCTGGGTTATCTCGACCGGTTGCTGCTGGACGCCGGCGACGACCTGGCGTTCAAGGGCGAAATCGCCATGGCCTACGCGCGCCTGGCGGAGGTGCAGGTCGACAATCACCTCAAGTCGCTGGGGCAGGACGCGGTGGGCGGCACCAACGCCGACCGGGCCATCAAACTGTTCGAAGCCGCCGAGGCGGGCGCACCGCAGGATCCGGACTTCTATTCATGGTGGGGTACTGCCTACAAGTCCCGCGCGCAGGCCCTGCGCACCGCCGGCAATGTGGACGGCGCGCTCGCCGAACTGGCGTTGGCAGAACGGGTGCTGCACAAGGGACTGGCGCGCTTCCCCGGCA
>JBKJTX010000083.1:0-8228 GCA_046590315.1 Ramlibacter sp.
GCTACCTCCAGTCAGCGGGCGTAGCCATCGATGCCTCGTACCGGGCCAATGAGCGAACCCTCGCCGAGGTCACCCTGGATGCGCAAGTCCGCCGCTTCCAGACTCGCATCGACGTGCCGAATGCCGCGTTGGTAAGTGGCCGCATGGTGGGCCTGCGCGGCCGCGTGGTGCGCGAAGTCGCGCCGGGCCAGGTGCTGGTTGCGGAGCTGGGCGCACGGACCAACCGCACCGAGCAAAACTTCTCCGACTATGACCAGACCGACGCGCGCCTGACTTATTCCGTTTCTTATGCCAGCCCGGTCGGTGCTCTGAAGGGGCGCTGGACCACGGCCATCTGGACCGGCGCGCTGCGCCGCGCGTTTGATGCAGCGGACCCTGCCGTCAATCCGTTCGTCGTGCGCAAAGACACCGAATGGCGGGTCGGCCTGAACCAATCCATTCCCGTGGTCGATCTTTGGAGCGTCCAGCTCGCGCTCGAGCACGCCAGAGGCGGCTCGAACCTGCCCAATTTCCGCTACCGCAACACGTCCGTCTCCGGCGCGATCGTGCGCAGCTTCTGAACACCATGAACCGCCCGACAGCGCCCCGCGCACCGAGGAGTGAACGATGAGCCCGCCGATTCCCCGCGACTGGTGGCTGGCCGCGGCGTTGACCAGCGCCGCGCTGCCCAGCGTGCTGGCTCAGCCCGCACCCGGCGGCGATCGCCGGCCTTCCGGCGTGGTGACCACGGTTGCCGTTGAAGGCACCCGGACTACCAGCAGCACCGCGCCGCTCTACATCGACAGCGCCCAAGGCCAGAAGCTCTCCACCGGCCCGAACACGACGTTGCACGTGCTGTTCCCGGACCAATCCGCTTTGACGGTCGCGCCCAATACCGAAATCGTCATCACCCGATTCGAGTTCGACAGCCGCACGAAGCAGGGCAATGTGTTGATCGACATGACGCGCGGCTTCCTGCGCGTGGTGGGCGGGCTGATCAGCAAGAGCAGCGAAACGCGCGTGCGCACTTCGACTGCGACGATCGGCGTGCGCGGCGGCATCACGAATGTGGAGGTCGAGGGTGACCGTACGGAGAGCACCTTCCTGTTCGGGCAGCACCTGCGAGTGGCGGGGACATCTGGGAGTGAGAAAACGGTGTTTCGCCCCGGCTTCAGCATCACGACGGACAAGGATGGCATTCCAAGCGAACCCTTCCGCGCTGACGTGGCCCAGTTGACCCGAACATTCAACCAGTCGACCCCTCCAGGCGGCAGTCAAGGCGGACAGCAAGGCCAGGAGGGCGGAACGCTCCCCCAAGGTGCCAATCAGCCCGGCGATCTCGCGTCCGATCGGCTGCCGACCAGCCGCGACCCCGGCGACGTCGCAGGCAAAGACAAGACCGCGCCGACGCTCAAACAGATTCTCGAGAATCCTGCGGTCACCAATAACCCGTCCTGACCCGGTCCGCACCCACCGTGCGGCGTCGCGATGCGCGTCCTTTTCGTTTCCAACTACCCGCACCTGCCCGAAATCCGCGGCGGCCTGCAGACCACGACCCATGACCTGTGCCTGGCCATGCAGACTGCGGGCGCGGAAGCGGCCGTGCTGTGCGGACTGGACGAGCACGGGCACGCCGGTGACGCGCCGGCGGCCACGACGCGCAGTGATGAATCGCTCGGCTACCTGACGATCCGCGCGCATGCACCCGAGGAGGCTTTGCCCATCGCCGCCGGCGCCTGGAATCCGACCGCCGTGGTGGTGCAAAGCGGGACGGCGCTGCTGCCCATGGTGCTGAGCAGCCTGCGCTGCGGACGGCCCACCGCCATCTACCTGCACAACGTGGAAATCCACCAACTCAAGGGCACACTGGTAGGCGATCCGTCACTGCTGTATTTCGCCAACTCGCGCTTCACGGCCGATCGCTGGCGCGCCCTGTGCGGCCTGGCTTGCGCCGTGATTCCACCCGTGGTCACGCCCGAGCGCTACATCGCGACCGGGCGCGGGAACAAGGTGCTGTTCGTCAATCCGACACCGATCAAGGGGGTGGAGTTGATGTTCGGCTTGGCAGCTGCCTGCCCCGACATCCCCTTTCTGGTCGTCGAAAGCTGGAATCTCGAGCCCGTGTGGCAGCGCTTGTGCCGATATCGCGCCGACAAGCTGGGCAACATCGAATGGCTCACGCCGACGGACGACATGCGGCCCGTGTATGCGCAGGCGCGCATGCTGCTCATGCCGTCGGTGTGGGAGGAATCGTTCGGCCGCACGGTGATCGAAGCTCAACTCAATGGGCTGCCGGTCCTGGCCAGCGACCGCGGCGCACTGCCCGAGACGGTGGGTGAGGGCGGGTTGGCGCTCAACCCCCATGCACCCATTGCGGAATGGGCCGACGCGCTGCACCGCCTCTACGGCGAGGACAACCGACGAGTGGGCGAGGCCGCACGCGCGAAGGCCCTGGCGCACGCGGCGTCGACCCCCGTCATCGTGGCCGACTTGCTGAGCCTGCTCGCCGGACATGCCGCGCGATAGCGACTCCGTCCGGTTGCTCGGCCAGGCGTGGCAGTACTTCGCAGCCGGCGATCTGGCTGCGGCCCTGCGGTCTGCCCAAGCCGCCACGGCCTGCGCGCCGGAACACGCCGGCGCACAGGCCGCGCTGGGTTTTTTCAATTTGCAATCGGGGGACGCCGAAGAGGCTATGCGGCTGCTTGCAGACGCCACGCGGCGGAGCCCTACGCATGCGCCGTCGCATTGGTATCTCGGCTATGTGCACCAGCACCGCGGCGAACCGGCGTTGGCGCTGGCCGCGTTCCGCGAGGCATGCCGTCTTGACCCCGGCCTGGACGAAGCAGCATTTGCGCTGGCGTGGGCGCTGGTCGATGCCGGCGAATACGACGAAGCCATGCCATGGGCGCTGCGCGCCACGGCGACCGCAGGCCCCGGCAGCCGCGGCGCGCGCCTCTTGCTGGTGGGTTGGATCCAGCAGCAGCGACAGCAATTTGACGAAGCAGTGGCTGCGTACCGCGAAGCGTTGCGCACGGTGGCGCCCGGCGCGTCTGAGGTGCCACGCCTGTGGCTGCAACTCTCGCAGTGCCTGCGTCGGCTGGGTGAAACCGATGAAGCCGCACTGACACTGGAGCGCGGGCTGCTGGCGAGGCCAAGCGATCCGGAGTTGCTGCTGGAAGCTGCCTGGCAGGCGCGCAATCGGGGCGATCCCGGTGCCGCCGCAGTGACCGCAAAAAACCTGGTCGAGTCGAATCCGGAGTTGGCGGCCGGATGGAACCTTCTGGGCGTTCTCCAGCAGGAACAAGGCGACCTGAAGGCGGCGGACGCATCCTTCGCGACCGCCCATGAGCGCAATCCGCTCGATGCGGACTCCTTGTTGCGGCGCGCGGGCATTCAGCGCGAGTGGGGACGATACGAGGGCGCGCGCCGTTTGCTTGACCGTCTTCTCGACGCGGCTCCCGGGCACGAGGGTGGGCAGGAATTGATGATCCAGGTCCTGCTGGACCTCGGTGACGTTCATGAAGCTCGGCGGCGGCTCGTCATGCGGCTGCGGTGCGGCGGCGCGTCGGCCGACCTTTGGCGCTTGCTTGGTGTGGCGCAAGCGCATCGCGGGCGTGCCATCGCTGCACGTCGCAGCGTCGCGCGCGCCTTGCAGGTCGAGCCCGGCAACGTTGAAGCCTTGCGGATGTCGGGCTGGCTCGCCCTGGAGGAGCGCGACATGAGCGCCGCGCTCGATGCGGTCAGGCGGCTGCTGAATTCCCGACCGCACGATGCGGCGGCGAACGCGCAGGCTGCATTCGTTTTCGGCGAAGCCCAGTTGTTGCCCGAAGCGCAAGCGGCGGCCGAGCGGGCGGTGGTCGAGGGGCCACAACATGCGGAGGCCTGGCGTGCGCTGTCGCGTGTGCGGTATCTGCAGCGACGCATGGAGGAGGCGCAGTTTGCCATCGACGAATCACTGCGGCTGGCGCCGGGGCGGGTCGACAGCCTCCGGCAACTGGGTTGGGTGCTGATCGGCCGAGGGCGCTACGGGGATGCGCAACTTGCCTTCTTGCGTGCGATCGAATCAGAACCAGAACACCGCTTTGCGCGTCTCGAACTCGCCGATGCGCGAGGTCTCAACGGTGCCTTTACCGACGCCCTAAAGGAAATAGACGAGCTGCTTCGGGTGTGCCCTGGCTGGCCCCCGGCGCTGCTGCTGAAGGCGCGTTTGCTCGCTGAAGGACCGCGGAGCACACCAGCGGCAGCAGAGGCCTTGCGCTTGTGCGAAGAACTGCTGCGCGGCGCCGATGGCCTCGACGGAACAACAGCCGTGCTGTTGCGGCTTGCGGCCCGAAACGATGGGACGGCCCACAAGGCGTTGCACGGACTGGCGCCGGACTTGCTGCGCAGGGGACTTCGAAACGCGATCGCCGGCGCCGTGCACCACCACGGGCAGGAACACATCGCGGGCTTGATCGGGATCGCTGTTCAGCAGCTTCCCGAAGATGGCTGGATGTCGACTGCGTCGCTGTACGCCGCGTCATTGGCCGCTGCGACTTCGCCGGCCGATCTTGCGAGGCAGGCGCGCGACTGGTTTCGCGGTCTCAAGATCCGGACGGGCTTGTCCCCGCTCGGCCTGGGGCCGCGTGCCGGCCAGGGCTTGCGCAAGCCTCGCCTCGCTTATGTCACCAGCCAGCCTCATGAAAGCTTGATGCGTCGCGTTCTTGCATCTCACGATCCGCGGCGCATCGATGTGTTCTTGTATGCGAGTTCGCCCATGCGCGAGTTGCCGGCTCACGTCCAGGTGCTGCCGCTTGCGCCCGAGATGCTGGCCGAGTCCTGCGCGGCGAATGCAATCGATGTGGTGATCGATGCCGGAGGATTGCAGCCCTTCGAAGGGCAGTTCGGCTTGCTGCAGCAGTACGCGCGGCGGGTCGCGCCGTGGCAGGTCGGCTGGCTCGGCAGCTGGGGGCCTTCCGGTGGGCTATTCGATGCATTGCTGACCGACGTCTACGCGGTGCCGGTCGAACACGAAACACACTACGACGAGGAAATCCTGCGCCTCGAGGGCGGCCAGTGGTGTTGGGATCCGCCGGCTGCATCGCCGGTAGTGTCGCCGGCGCCGGTCATCGCCAATGGCAGCGTGACTTTCGGGGTGGTGGCGCGTGGCCTTCGACTCAATCCCGAATCGCAGCTTGCTTTCGCCAGGATTGTGGCAGCGACGCCGCGAGCGACTATCCGATTCATTGGCCGCGTCTCCGACGACTGGCCTCAGCGTGCTGCGATCGAGGCCCGAATGGCTGCGCATGGTGTGGATGCTGGCCGCGTGCGGTTCGATCCCTGGCGCACGCGAGAGGAGCTGATGCTGTGGTTTTCGCAAGTTGACGTGGTGCTCGACACGTTTCCCGGCAATGGCGGCCTGAGTCTGCTCGACGCGCTGTGGATGGGCGTGCCCGTCGTCACGCGTGCGGGCGACTGGTCGGGGGCTCGTCAGGCATGCTCACTGTTGTGCGGCCTGGGTTTGGGTGGATGGGTGGGCGAGAGCACGGCCGAGTTCGAGGCCATCGCGGGTGGTCTGGCTGCGGATCGCTCTGCACTGGCGGTGTACCGCGCGGCGTTGCGCGGCCGGCTCGTTGCCGCACCGCTACTCGATGGGCGGCGCATCGCCGAACAAATCGAAGTTCTTTGCGAGTCTCGCGCTGCGGCGACCGCCGCGCCGGCATCGCAGGACCGCAAGACACGGGTGCGCATTCATGCGGACAAGGCACTGGATGCGTGGCTCCGGGCGCCGCGGACCATTGAGCTAGCCGATGGCAACAGTGGCCCCCGCCCTGAACTTTCTGTGGTCGTGGTGCTGTTCAACCAGGCCGGACTCAGCCGCCGCACCTTGCAGGCACTGGCAGACCAGCGGGGAGTTACGTTCGAATCCATCATCGTGGACAACGCGTCGAGCGATTGCACAGGTGAACTGCTGGAGCGCCTCACCGGCGCCCGCGTGGTGCGCAACTCCGAGAACAGGGGCTTCCTGCTTGCGGCCGCCCAAGGCGCGGAGCTTGCGCGCGGCCGCTACGTTGTATTTCTGAATAGCGACGCCATCCTGCAAGAAGGCGCGCTGCGAGCCGCGTGGACGGCGTTGCGCGAAGATCCCTCGATCGGGGCTCTGGGCGGACGCATTGTGCTTACCGACGGCGGCTTGCAGGAAGCAGGCAACGCCCTCTTTTGCGACGGGTCGGCCGGTGGCATCGGGCGCGGCGAAGATCCGTTCGGCCATGCCGCCCGCTCGGCGCACAGCACCGACTATGTGTCCGGCGTACTGCTCGCCACGCCTTTGGAGTTGTGGCGCCGGCTGGGCGGCTTCGACGTGGCATTCGTGCCCGCATACTATGAGGACACTGATTACTGTGTGCGCGTCTGGAAGGCCGGGCTGCGGGTCTGGTACGAGCCTGCCGTGCTGGTGGAACATCTGGAAGGGGGCAGCGCCAGCGGCGGCAGCGTGACGCAACTCATGCAGCGGCATCGGGTCACGTTTCTCGAGCGCCACGGCGACTGGCTCGATCATCGGTCGCGGCCGCGTGCGTTGCCACTGGGTGGCGATCGCTGGAGCTCGTGGGAAGATAGGTCGCGCCGGCGACCTCGCATTCTGGTGCTGGACAACGAAGTGCCGCACGCGTTCAAAGGCGCCGGCTTGCCGCGCGCACGATTGCTGCTTCATGCCTTGCGCGACTGGCCCGTCACGCTGCTGCCCTTGTGGATTGTGGAAGATGAGTGGCATGCGATCTATCAGACGTTGCCAAAGACCGTTGAGGTTGTCCTCGGTTGCGGCTTGAGCGGGCTCGAGCAGTTTTTGGAGCGTCGGCGTGGCGTTTACGACGTGCTGCTGGTGAGCCGTCCCCCCAACATGGATGCGATCGGCCCGTTGCGCCGCCGGCGCCCCGACCTGTTTGCGGGATTGCGTCTGGTATACGACGCCGAGGCGCTCTTCGCGCTGCGCGAAACTGCGATGGCGGCCGTGCGGGGGCGACCGCTTGCGGCCAGTGCAGCGGCTGTGCGGGTAACAGCCGAAGTCGAACTGGCGCGGGGCGCCACCGACGTGCTGGCGGTCTCCGATCGAGACGCCAGCTATTTCCGCTCGGCCGGGCTGCGAACCCATGTGTTGAGCCATTCAATCGCGGTTCGACGGCGCGTTCCGGGGCCGCAGCAGCGCGATGGCTTGCTCTTCATCGGTGCCTTGCATCCCGGAACGCCCAACGAGGACGGCCTGCTGTGGTTTCTCGACGAGGTGATGCCGCTGCTCCAGCGGCGCTTGGCTCGGGCACCCGAGCTGCGCATCGTCGGCCTCTGCCGCTCGTCGCGGGTTGCGGCGCGGGCCGCGCCGCACGTACACATTCTTGGCAAGCAGGACGAACTCGAGCCGCACTATGACGCCGCGCGCGTCTTCATTGCCCCTGCGCGGTTCGCGGGCGGCGTGCCGGTAAAAGTGATCGAGTCCGCTGCGCACGGCATTCCCGTGGTCGGCTCCGCTATCCTGGTCCGGCAACTGGGCTGGCGCGATGGGGTGGACATCCAAAGCGGGCGCGACGCGGACACATTTGCGTCGGGGATTATTCGCTTGCTCGAGGGCGACGCGCTCTGGCGCGACCAGCAGGAGAGTGCATGGGGTCAGTGCGCGAGGCGCTATGACCCCGAAGCCTTCAAGCGTTCGTTGTTTGAGGTGCTCGACCCGGACCGAAAAATTTCTCGTTGACGCGGCGCGGGTTTCGGCGATAGGTGTTCAGCGTTTTCGAAACACCAGATCCCACACTCCGTGCCCGAGTTTGAGCCCGCGGTTTTCGAACTTGGTGAGGGGCCGGTAATGCGGCCGTGGTGCGTAGCCTGTCGCGCCATTTTCAAGTTGAGGCTCGGCGCCCAGTACTTCCAGCATCTGAGCTGCGTAAGGCTCCCAATCGGTCGCGCAATGGAAGTAGCCTCCGGGCCCCAGGCGCGATGCGAGGCGCGACACCAACGGCGTTTGCACCAGCCGCCGCTTGTTGTGCCGAAGCTTGTGCCACGGGTCCGGAAAGAAAATATGCGCACCGGCGAGGCTGGCCTCGGGCAGCATGTGTTCGATCACCTCCACCGCGTCGTGCGCAATGATGCGGATGTTCGAGAGTCCCATTTCGCCGATGCGCTTGAGCAGCGCGCCCACGCCGGGCTCGTGCACCTCGCAGCACAAGAAGTTGTTGTTCGGCAGCAGGGCGGCGATGTGGGCCGTGGCTTCGCCCATGCCGAAG
>JBKJTX010000448.1:0-3616 GCA_046590315.1 Ramlibacter sp.
TCCTTTGGCAAGCGCAGCGGAATCTGCCCAATCGTTCGAATGTTCTGCGTCACGTCTTCGCCGATCTCGCCATCGCCGCGCGTGGCCGCCTGCACCAACACGCCCTCCTCATAGCGAAGGTTCAGCGCCAGGCCGTCGAACTTGAGCTCGGCAACATATTCGACGGGTGGGTCGCCCTCCTTCAGGCCCAGTTCGCGGCGGACCCGCGCGTCGAAGTTGCGAGCGCCGCTGGCCTCGATGTCCGTTTCGGTCCGGATCGACAGCATCGGCACTTTATGGCGCACCTTGGAAAAACCCTCGAGCGGCTTGCCACCCACGCGCTGCGTCGGTGAATGGGAGGCAAGCAGCTCAGGATGTTTCGCCTCCAGGTCTTGCAGCTCGCGAAACAGCTTGTCGTACTCTGCGTCGGGAATGTCCGGCTCATCGAGCACGTAATAGCGGTGCCCGTGGTGGTGCAGCAGCTCGCTCAGTGCGGCTATGCGCTCCTGGATTTTTGCCGTGGCGGGCATGGCGACGCTTCCCCTGTCAGGAGAAAAGCCGGCGCGCCAATACCGACCCGGCCGAGAGGTCGCGCGCATCTAAGGTGTCGTAGAGCTGCTCAAGGTCGGCGCCGATCACGTCCAGCCCCTCGGCGCGAATCACCTCGCCGTTGTCATCGGTAATGATGCCTTCCATGGCCGCTGCCAACCCGATCGCGACGTCGCGCATGCGGACAAAGGGCTGCTCATCGCGGTGGACATTGGGCACGTCCAGGCTCAGCGTCAGCTCGCGCAGCGCGGCCTGTGCGGGGTCTTCCGCCATCGCGGCTTGCGTGTCGAAGGACAGTCCGAGCACCGGCGGCGCTCCGGACGTTGCCGCCGGCAACACCAAGCGGCCGGGAATTGCCCCAGGCACGAAGCCGAGGCGCGACGCATTCTGCTGGACGTAGCCCGGGCTCCACGCTGCGTTCTTGGCGCGCAGTGTGAAGCCCAGTTGCGCATCGTGGCCGCTAGCGAACTGGTCGAGCTCGCGCCCGCGGCCAACTTCCCCTCGCATGTCGGGGAAGTCCGGCTCGCCATTGATGGAGTCGGCAAAGGCCTGGACCTTCATCACGAATTCGGAAAACTCGATCTCGTTAAGCGCGCCGGTACGGTTGGCCAATTGCACACCGGCCTGGAACGCGCTGTAGCGCTGGCCGACATGCGGCATCTCCCATTGCTGCGTCGACTCATTGAAGCCTTCGATCGCGAAGGGCTTACTGCCGGCGCGGCGGGTGGGCGGCATCGCGGCCAATGCCGCATCGCCTGAAACGGCATGCTCCAGCGCGATCGGCGTGATGGCGTCGATCAATGCGTCCAGGCCGGGACGTCTTTCCATGACCGGCAAAGTCGGTTCTGCCCGGGCGTCAAGGTCGAAATCGATGTCGGGAGTCGCGGTCGCGGGCCCAACCGGGTCAACGCGAGAGGACAACTCCGGCTGACGCGGCATATTGCGTCGCGAAGTCCACGCGTTGTACGCGATAAGAAAGGCCAGCACCAGCCCGCCAAGGATCGCGAGCCCAAGCGCAAAATCGCTCATGGTGCCCCCACGCTTGTCACTGCGTGTACTGCGCTGCCCCCCGAGGGGGCGTTCGCGCCTTGGGACGGCCCGGCGCCGCTCATGCCGCTTCCGCTATCGACACGGCAGACTCCATGTCCACCGCCACGATGCGCGACACGCCCTGCTCCTGCATGGTCACGCCGATCAACTGCTCGGCCATCTCCATCGCGATCTTGTTGTGGCTGATGAAAAGGAACTGCGTTTCGCGGCTCATGCTGATCACCAGCTTGGCATAGCGCTCGGTGTTGGCGTCGTCCAGCGGCGCATCCACCTCATCCAGTAAACAAAACGGTGCCGGGTTGAGCTGGAAGATCGCGAACACCAGCGCGATGGCGGTGAGCGCCTTTTCGCCGCCAGACAGCAGATGGATGGTCTGATTCTTCTTGCCGGGTGGCTGAGCCATCACCTGCACGCCCGAATCGAGAATTTCGTCGCCCGTCATCACCAGCCTGGCATTGCCACCGCCGAACAGCTCAGGGAACATCTTGCCGAAGTGCTCATTGACGATGTTGAAGGTCCCGGCCAACAGTTCGCGCGTTTCGCCGTCGATCTTGCGGATCGCATCTTCCAGCGTCGCCATTGCTTCGTTCAGGTCTGCCGATTGTGCGTCGAGGAATTGCTTGCGCTCGCGCGACGTGGTGAGTTCCTCCAACGCCGCGAGGTTCACGGCGCCCAGCGAAGCGATGTCACGATGCAACCGGTCGATGTCGCCCTGCATGCCGGACAGCCGGACCCGGCCCTCTTCCATCGATTTGGCCACGGCCTCCAAGTCGGCTTGGGCATCGGCGAGCAACTGCGTGTACTGCTCGAAGCCCAAGCGCGCCGCCTGCTCCTTCAATTGAAATTCCATGATGCGCTGGCGCAGCGGATCGAGCTCCCGCTCCAGCTGAAGGCGTCGCTCGTCACTCGCGCGCAGTTTGGCAGTGAGGTCGTCGTACTCGCTGCGCTTGGCACCCAAAGACTGCTCGCGTTCCAACTTCAAGGCGAGCGCACTTTGCAGCCCGGCCTGCGCAGCCGCGTCCGTCAGCCGCAATAGCTCGTCTTTCGCGCGGCCTTCTTCTTCCGCAATCGAGGCGGTCTGCTGCGTGGCGGTCTCGATGGCGCGTTGCAATTCGGCGTTGCGGGCCGCCACCGAGCGCTGCGAGAACTGCGCCTCCTGCGCTTGGCGCTCCAGGCTGCGCTGCTGCTCGCGGCATTCGGCGAGCTTGCGTTCAGCTTCGATCACCCGCTCGTCCAGCTGGGCGTGCCGCTCCTGGGTGTCGGCCAGTTGCATATCAAGCTCTTCGAAGCGGCCTTCAGCCGTCACTCGACGCTCTTGCAATTCTTCAAGCAGCGCATCGACTTCGCCGAGATCGGAAGCGATCTGCTCGCTGCGCGCGCGGGTCTGCTCGGCCAGTTGAGTCAGGCGCAGCGTTTCGACCTGCAGTTCGTGCGCGCGGTCTTGGGTCTCGGCAGCTTCGCGGCGCGCGGTCACGAGACGCTGCGATGCATCTGTGTACGCCGCCTCAGCGCGGACCAGCGCAGAGCGCGCCTCTTCGGCGATCAGCGACTGCGCGCGCAACTGCTTCTCGAGATTCTCAATCTCCTGCTGGCGCGCGAGCAAACCGGCCTGCTCTGAATCCTGGGCATAGAAGCTCACGCTGTGCGCAGTGACGGCGTGGCCGCTCTTGATGTAGATGACTTCGCCCGGCTGCAACTTCTCGCGCGCGGCCAGCGCATCTTCGAAACTGCCGGCCGTGTAGCAGCCATGCAGCCAGTCGACCAGCAGGGCTTTCTGTCCCGCGTCGTTCAGCCGCAGCAGGTCGGCCAAGCGCGGCATCGCGCCCGCGCCTTCGGGTACAGCTGCCTCTGGAGGACTGTAAAAGGCCAACTTGGCCGGCGGTGCGTCGCTGCCAAAGGCGCGCACCATGTCAAGCCGCGAAACCTCCAGCGAGTTCATGCGCTCACGCAGCGCGGCTTCCAGCGCACTTTCCCAGCCCTGCTCGATGTGAATGCGGCTCCAGAGGCCCTGCAACCCGCCAAGTCCGTGCTTTTCCAG
>JBKJTX010000484.1:0-4918 GCA_046590315.1 Ramlibacter sp.
CGGCCGATCCCGAAAGCGCCGCAGACAACGCGGCTCAAGCAGTCGAGACCTGAACCTCATGAACGAACCTGAACCTGGAGCGGCTGCATTGCCGGCTGCCGACGCGCTGGAAGACAAGACGCCCGAAGGTGGCCATGCCCCAACACCTTCAGCGTCCGAAACCTCGGCGGCTGAGCAACTCCACGGAGGAGACGAAGAGGATCAGGACGACGACGACTTTCTTGACGACGAAGAAGACGATGAGGACCGGGCGCGTCGAAAGGCTCGCTCCGAGCCGCCGGAGCCCCCCGCTGTGCCCGTGCAGTTCGCCGACGTCATCTCGGGTGAATTCGACCAGCAGGCTGAAGGTGCCGAGGCTGTGTCCAAGCGGGTGCTGCTGCCCCAGGTCGAGACACCGAAATTGCACAAGGTGCTCGCACAGGCCGGACTAGGCTCGCGTCTGGAAATGGAACAGCTCATCATGGCTGGGCGCATCTCCGTCAACAATGAGCCCGCCCACATCGGCCAGCGCATTCAGTTTGGCGATCAGATCAAGGTTAACGGCAAGCCGATCCGCTTTCGTATCGCACCTCCGCCGGCGCGGGTCATCGCTTATCACAAGCCTGTTGGCGAGGTCGCAACCAACGACGATCCGCAAAACCGCCCGACGGTATTCCGCAAGTTGCCCAAACTGCAACAGGGCAAATGGCAGTCGGTCGGCCGACTTGACCTGAACACGGAAGGCTTGTTGCTGTTCACGAGTTCGGGCGAACTTGCCAACCGGCTGATGCATCCGCGCTTTGGCTTGGAGCGCGAGTACGCGGTCCGGGTGCTCGGTGCGCTCAGCAACGAAGAAAAAGACCGCCTGCTGGAAGGCATCGTGCTGGAGGACGGCAAGGCTCAGTTCGGCACCATCGAAGACGGTGGAGGCGAGGGCGCGAACACGTGGTACCGCGTGACCATTTCTGAAGGCCGCAACCGCGAAGTGCGTAGGCTCTTCGAGGCGCTCGGCCACGCCGTGAGCCGGCTGATCCGCATCCGCTACGGCGCCATGATGCTGCCACGTGGGCTGAAGCGCGGCGCGTGGATGGAACTCGATGAGCGCGACATTCGCTCGCTCATGCACGCGGCCGGTGATGACGGCTCCGGCAGGGGCCCACGCGAGCGTGCGGGCGAAGGTGAGCAGGGCGGCAACCCCGGCGGCGGACGCAATCGACGGCGTGGCCGCGGCAACAACGGCGCAGGCGGAGTGGGCCGTGGTCCCAACCGCGAAGGACAGCCGCGCAACCAGGGCCAACTCGGGCAGGGCGGCGGCGGTCAGGGTCAACAGCGACGCAAGGACAACCGGGGTGACCGCGGCGATGGCCAGGGCAGCGGCGGTGCCGCCCAGCCTGATCCCATGAAGACCTCGCTCGGCTATATCGGTGCGGACAGCTTCACCCGGCAGCGCCAGGGCCAGGGCCCCGGCGGCCCGCGCCGCGGAGGTGGCGGCGGCGGCGGCGGTCGGGGCGGCCCGGGGCGCGGCGGGCGCGGGCGCTAGAGTTGCTGGCCTCGCGGTCGCAGCGGGTATAACCATACGCGGTAAAATCGCGGGCTTTGCCGAACTTTTCGCCTCGGCGACACCCATAACTTCAAGCTCAGGAAAATTCAAATGGCCATCGAACGCACTCTCTCCATCATCAAGCCCGACGCCGTGGCGAAGAACGTCATCGGTCAGATTTATGCGCGATTCGAAGCTGCCGGCTTGAAAGTCATCGCGGCTCGCATGGCTCACCTGTCGCGCGGCGAGGCGGAGCAGTTCTATGCGGTTCACAAGGAGCGTCCCTTCTTCAAGGACTTGGTGGGGTTCATGATCTCCGGACCGGTGATGATCCAGGTGCTCGAGGGCGAGGGCGCCATCCTCAAGAACCGCGACCTGATGGGCGCGACCGATCCGAAGAAGGCGGCGCCTGGTAGCATCCGCGCCGACTTCGCCGACAGCATCGACGCCAACGCGGTGCATGGCTCCGACGCCCCCGAAACAGCCAAGGTCGAAGTGAGCTTCTTCTTCCCGGGCATGAACGTCTATTCCCGCTAACCCCGGGATTTCGCATGCGATGACCGCCAACCTTCTCGATTTCGACCTTGAAGGGTTGGCTGCGTTCTGTGAACGCCTGGGCGAAAAGCGTTTCCGCGCGACGCAACTATTCCGCTGGATCCACCAGCGCGGCGCCGCCGATTTCCACGAGATGAGTGACTTGGCGAAATCGCTGCGGGAAAAGCTCAAGACCACTGCCCGCGTCGAGGGCCTCCCCGTCGTCACCCAACATGAGTCCACTGACGGCACGATCAAATGGCTGTTCGATGTCGGCAACGGCGACGCCGTGGAAGCGGTATTTATTCCTGAAGATGGTCGCGGCACCCTGTGCGTGTCGTCACAGGCGGGCTGCGCCGTGGGATGCCGCTTCTGCTCCACCGGCCATCAGGGTTTCTCGCGCAATCTCACGACCGGCGAGATCGTCGCGCAGCTGTGGTTCGCCGAGCACTTCCTGCGCAAGCACCTGAAGACCGGAGAGCGCGTCATCTCCAACGTGGTGATGATGGGCATGGGAGAGCCGCTGCAGAACTATTCTGCCCTTGTCCCGGCGTTGCGCACGATGCTCGATGACCATGGCTACGGCCTGTCCCGCCGGCGCGTCACGGTGTCGACCTCCGGGGTGGTGCCGATGATGGACCGTCTGGGCGCTGACTGCCCAGTTGCCCTGGCGGTGTCGCTGCACGCGCCCACTGACGAACTGCGCGACAACCTTGTGCCGCTCAATCGCAAGTACCCGCTGGCCGAACTGTTGGATGCATGCAACCGCTACCTTGTGCACGCGCCGCGCGATTTTCTCACCTTCGAGTACTGCATGCTCGATGGCGTCAACGATCAGCCGGAACACGCCCGCCAGCTGGTGGATCTGGTCGATCGGCACGCCGGCAAAGGCGTGTCCTGCAAGCTCAATCTGATTCCCTTCAATCCCTTCCCGCAATCGGGGCTGACGCGATCCCCCCACAAACAGGTGCTGGCCTTCGCAAAAATCCTGAGTGATGCTGGTATCGTCACCACTGTGCGCAAAACCAGAGGAGACGACATCGACGCTGCCTGCGGCCAGCTCGCCGGTGACGTCAAGGACCGCACCCGGGTCGATCAGCGGATCGCCCGGCAACGCACCGTCATGCTCAAGCAGGTGCCGGCCGCCGCGTCCGTTCGCGAAGGAGACATGCAGTGATCACAGTCACCACGCCGACGTCCTGGGACGCGAGAAGATTCCTGGTGGGCGCGGCCTTGGCAGGTGCCGCGCTCCTGGTGTTGGGCGGCTGCGCGTCGCCGTCGCGCGATTCTGCGCAATCCGGTGACCGCGTCACGGAGTCGGACGAGACCGATGTGCGCAAGCGGGCGCGCATCCGCATGGAACTTGCCGTCGGTTACTTCGAGCAGGGCAAGACCGACATCGCGCTCGACGAACTCAAGCAGGTGATCGCGTTCGACCCCAGCTTTCCCGACGCGTATAACTTGCGCGGCCTGATCTACATGCGCCTGAATGACGTGCGTCTGGCCGAAGACAGCTTCCGCCGTGCTTCAGCATTGAATCCGCGCGAGCCCAACGTGCACCACAACTACGGATGGCTGTTGTGCCAGCAGTCGCGTTACGACGAAGCCCAGCGCGCCTTTGACGTGGCGATGGCGAGCCCCACCTACGAGGGGCGCGCCAAGACGCTGATGGCGCAGGGTGTCTGCCAGGCCCGCGCGGGCCGCAATGAGGACGCCGAGCGCAGCCTTGCGCGCTCGTACGAGTTGGATGCCGGCAATCCGGTCACAGGCTACAACCTGGCCAACTTGCTGTTCCGGCGCGGCGATTACAGCCGCGCCCAGTTCTATACCCGCCGCCTCAACAACAGCGAGTTTGCCAACGCCGAAACGTTGTGGCTTGGAATCAAGATCGAACGGCGAATGAACGACCCCGTGGCGATGCGCCAATTAGGCGAACAGCTCCGAAAGCGCTACGCGCAGACCCGCGAGGCCGCCGCGTTCGATCGGGGGGCCTTCGATGAGTGACACGCTGGTGCAGGATGGGCTCTCGGCGGGCGCGTTGCTGCGCCGCGCCCGCGAAGCTTCCGGGCTGCACGTAGGCGCCCTGGCCGTAGCTTTGAAGGTGCCGGTGCGCAAGCTCGAGGCGCTCGAAGAAGACCGCTACGATCAGATGCCCGACGCTGTGTTCGTCCGGGCGCTGGCGTCCAGTGTGTGCCGCACACTCAAGATCGATGCGCAGCCCATCCTGGAGCGGCTGCCGCAGATGGCGGCCCCGCGGCTGGTCGCAACCAGCGACGGCATCAACGCGCCTTTCCGGGCGCCGAGCGACGGCGCTCCGCCCACTTGGTTCGATCAGCTCACGCGGCCGGTGTTCCTGGCGGTCTTCGCCCTGCTGCTTGGCGCGCTGGTTCTGCTCTTGTTGCCGGCCGCTCAGAAAGACACCACGAGCGCTGAGGGCGTGAAAGTGACGACGCAACCCGCTCCAGCCGCAGTACAAGAAGTGGTCGTGCCGACAGCGCAGGCCGCCACACCGGGAGCTGCCTTGGCGGCCGCTGTGGTGTCGGTCTCCGCGCAGCCTGCAGCAACCGCTTCCGCTGCCGCTTCGAGCCCGTCCGCAGCGCCGGTTGCCGTAGCGCCTGCCGGCCCCGCCACTGGGATCGTCGTCGTGCGGGCCAAAAGCGACTCGTGGGTTGAGGTGACCGACGCCAAGGGAACGGTGGCGCTGCGCAAAATCCTTGCTCCGGGCGAAGCCGCCGGCGCTTCGGGTTCGCTCCCGCTGCAAGTAACGATCGGCCGCGTCGATGCGACCGAGGTCCAGGTGCGCGGCAAGCCGTTTGACTTGAGGTCGGTTTCCAAGGACAACGTGGCTCGATTCGAGGTGAAATA
>JBKJTX010000062.1:0-4401 GCA_046590315.1 Ramlibacter sp.
GGCCAGCGCCACCGCGTATCATCTGGAGGATGGCAAGGCGGTGATGGATCTCGGCAGCATGCGTGCTTTCGCCCCGCTCTTGGATCCGCAGGTGGTGCCGGAGCAAAAGAGCGTGGAATCCGCGCTGCGTTTCATGCTCAGCTACCGCCGTACGCAATTGCCATCAGATGACGAATTCTCGCAGCTCTATGCGCTGTACCTCAAGACCCGGCGTGAGTCCACCGCGGCGGTGGCGGCGCGAGCGGTGCTGATGGCGGTGTTCTTGCAGCCGGAATCCGTGTTCCGCTTGGAACTGGGACTTGGCCCCGTCGATGCTCAGGGACGTCGGCGCCTGTCGCGCGCCGAAATCGCCTTCGCCCTGGGAGGCGCCCTGCGCGATCAACCGTTGGACCGCGCTCTCCTGGAACGCGCGAACAAAGGTGCGCTCGACACCCACGAGGGTGTCGCCGTCGAAGTGCGCGCGATGCTCACCGCGAAATTAGATAAAAACCCGCGCATCCTGCGTTTCTTCCAGGAATACTTTGCCTACACCTCTGCGCCGAGTGTCTTCAAGGACAAGGCGCTCAACCCGAATTTCTACGCACCGGCTCTGGTCGGCGACACCGATCAGCTCATCCAGGTCATTCTGATGCGTGACCAGGACGTCCTGAAGGAGCTTTTGACCACGCGCGAATCCTTCATTGGTAGCCGCTGGAATCTGGAGAAGAACACGGGCGAGCCGGTGTATCCCAAAACCAATAACTTTCGCACCTACAACCTCGATGCGTGGCCGGAAGGCATGCAGCCGGTGCAGTTGCCGGTCGAGCAACGTTGCGGCATCCTGACCCAACCAAGTTGGCTGGTCGCACGCAGTCAAAACTTCAACAACGACGCCATCCGTCGCGGCAAATGGATCCGCGAACACCTGCTGGGACAGGCCATCTTGGATGTGCCGATCACGGTCTGTGCAAAATTGCCGGATGATCTCAGTCAAACCCTGCGCACGCGCATGGAGGTGACGCGACAGGAATATTGCTGGACCTGCCATCAGTCGATGAATCCGCTCGGCCTCGCATTTGAACAGTACGATCATTTCGGACGCTACCGCACCAGTGAAACCGTCGAAGATCCAAGCAAGCCGCCGATCCCAGGGAAAAACCCCAAACTCGATCCGCCGACAGCGGCGAAACGCGAGGTCGCGCTCGACACCACCGGCGCACTGGATTTCACCAACGATCCAGCCCTCGATGGCCCGGTGGCTAATGCCCATGACCTGCTCCGCCGTTTGGCCGCGTCGACGCGCGTACGCCAAGTGTTCGTCCGCCACGCCTTCCGCTACTGGATGGGGCGGGCGGAAAACCTTGGCGACGCGAGTTCGCTGCGCGACGCCGACCAGGCCTATGTCACCAGTGGCGGCAGCATGCGCGCGCTGATTGTTGCACTGCTGAGTTCCGATTCATTCCTCTACCGCACTGTACCGGCCAGCCCATGACCCACTTCCTCGCCTGCCTTCCCACCGCGCTATGTTCAGCCCTGCTGATCCTAGTGCTCACTGCCCAGGCCTTGCTGCCAGCTGGCGATGTACCACCGGCAATTCCCGAGGCCTTGGCCGGTGTCGAAGCGCAGGTAAAGGGGTTTCCCGGGATGATCGGCAAATGGGGGTTGTCCATCCGCAGTCGCCAACCACTGAACGAAAGCCAGTGGGCTGCCGTGGGCAGCATCCCGGTGACCAGCTTCCTCTGTGCCGGTGCCTTCATCGATGCGGATGGTCTTGCGCAACTCGCCAAGCTGCGGGTTGAATCCCTGATCCTGCAAGGTTGCCGCGCCGAGGGCGACGCAGTGGAGGCCTTCGCCCGCATGACCGCGCTTCGTCGGTTAGCCTTCAGCCATTGTCGCCTGGGACCTAGCATCGCCCCAATGCTGGCACGCCTTCCAGCGCTGGAAGATCTCACCAGTGACCACCAGCTCGTGGGTGACGGCATCGGAATCATTGCCAGCGCACCACTGCTGCGGCGCATCCGCCTGGGACACAGCGCCGCCAGCGACCGTGCCGCCAAATCACTGGAGGGAAATCGCACGCTTGAAGCGGTAGATTTCTGGGCCACCGGCGCACCGGTGTTGTCCGAGGCCGGCGTGCAAAGCCTGACCACACTGAGCGGATTGAAGTCGCTGTCATTCAGCAACACCGTGGTTACCTACGCTGGCAGCCTGCACCGACTGAAGGAACTGCCGTTGCTGACGGCGCTCACCCTCGACGTCGTGGACATCAGCGTTGACGACTTGGCGCTGGTGCAGGCTGATCTGCCACAAGTCACCATCACTGCCACGCGGATGACAGCGGAGCAGCGGATGAAATGGGATGTCGACCGAACACACCTGGACAAGCACGCGGAAGTCGCCGCACGTAAGGCCGCCGCCGAGGCCAGCGAAACCGACACGCCCACAGCCACGCCCACAGCCACGCCCACCGAACCAACTACTAAGTAAGCTGAGGAGTCCTCGCCATGTCGACACCACGATTTTTCCAGGCCAGCACTGGGCTCAGCCGTCGTCGCCTGCTTGGCAATCTGACACTGGGCGCGGGTGCCAGCCTGCTGGCGCCGTTCCTCAGCCGACTCGCCGCCGAGGACTCCGGTGCCACGGCAAAGCTGCCGCGCCGCGTCGTGTTCCTGGTCGAGGGCAATGGCATCAGTGCGGAACACTTGGTGCCCGTTGGCGTGCAGCGCCCGCAGTCCTCATTCAACTCCACCGCGCATGGCGTCACCGATGCCCAAACGTTCCGCGACCTCGCGCTCGCCGGCCATGACCTGCCGTTCAGTCTCGCACCATTAGCTCCGTTCAAGGACCGTCTCACCGTCGTCCAGGGTTTGTCTGGTCGGGTGTGCGAAGGCGGCCACTCGGTCAACTTCGGAGCGCTCGGCCAATACGGCGGGCAACGTGGAGCGGCCGGCGAGACCATCGATGCCGCCTTGGCCAAGGCCCTGCCCGCGCCCTTCCCGCACGTCGGCCTGGGCATCACCGCCAAGTCGAGCGAAGTGTTGGTGCAGAATGTATCGGCGTGGGATGCCGGTCGCGCGTTGCCGACCATGTGCCAGCCGGATGCGGCCCAATACGCGTTGTTCGGCAGCGTCGCCGATGGCGCCAAGGACGACTTCGCCGCGAATGCCAACGTCCTCGATTTCCTCGCGGGCGATCTGAAACGTCTGCGACAGCACCTCGCGGGACCAGAGCGGGTGAAGCTGGATATTTATGAAGACTCCCTCGCCGTCATGCGCACGCGCCACGACCAGATCACCAAACGTGGTGATCTGGTGAAACGCTACGCGCCACAACCCGGCCCTGGGTTCACCTCGCAAGTGGAAACCGAACGACTGGATGCGCATCTTGAAATTGGTGCAGCGGCGCTGATCGCTGGGCTGACCAATGTACTGACCATCGCCAGCGGTTGCGGTTCACGTTATTTCGAGGTCACCTTCAAAGGGCTGGGCATCAACATCGACAAACACCAGATCGGTCACGGTGTTGGAGAAAATGGTAAGACCGGTGATGAACTGGCGCAGATCATCCGCCGTTTTCATGTGGAACTGATAGCCAAACTCGCGGCCAAACTCCAGGCCGTCCCCGAGGGCAACGGCACCATGCTTGACCGTACGACGATCATCTACCTCAGCGACTCCGCCAATGCCCATCACGCGACGTGCTGGGAATGGCCGACGTTGAT
Source organism: Ramlibacter sp. (assembly GCA_046590315.1). Taxonomy (GTDB): domain Bacteria; phylum Pseudomonadota; class Gammaproteobacteria; order Burkholderiales; family Burkholderiaceae_C; genus Ramlibacter. The sequence goes on from JBKJTX010000062.1 coordinate 3,701, forward strand.
CCTCGGCGATCTGGGCGGCCGTCTGAAAACCCGCGGACGCTACCTGGAATACCCGCGTTACGGCCGCACCGGCCACCGTACCATGGGCTGCCTCTACACCACGCTGCTACACGCCGCCGGTGCACCACGCGACAGCTTCGGACAATTCGACAAGGTTTTAGACAAGGGCATGCAGCAGGGTCCGCTTAGTGATCTGTTGATGTGAATGACGGCTCCGAACGGTGAGCAGTAATTCGATAGCCGATAGCCGATGGCCGATGGCCGATAGCCGATGGCCGATGGCCACTCGTCGCCGGTCGTCCGTCAGCGCGCGGCGCGCCGCCGAAATCCCTCAACCCCCTCACCAAATCGAATCGTCAGCACGCCTTCCCGCATGACATCGAGTTGCCGGCTGTATTCCGCCAACAATTCCGCCTGCGCGGCGTGCAGCGCGGTGGCGAGTTGGTTGGCGTCGATGCCCTGCGCGACCAAACGAAGGCCTTCGACCAGCAATGGATGGTCGAGGTGACCCGCGAGCGCTGCGAGGTCCGCGGGACTTTTGCCCTTGGCGACTTTGACCACTTCCGACACCAGGGCGATGGTGGGATCGCCGGGCTGACGGCTGAAGGTCATCTCGGCGCCGAGGCCAATTCCTTGCGAATTGCTGAGGGGACCGACGTTGTCGTCGCTGCGCTTTTCCGCTGATGGTGCGGGTTTATCCG
>JBKJTX010000089.1:0-12514 GCA_046590315.1 Ramlibacter sp.
CGCGGCACCTGCGCCGAGGCGCCTGGAGCGAAACAGAGGCTGTGGACCAGCAGCGCGAGTCCCAAGAGATTGGCACTGAATTTGACGGATAACACCATGGACTCCTTCAAAACACCGTAGAGCTGGGAGTCGAAGCGGCTCGATGAGCCGCAGCCCCCTTGGCCACGAACTGCGGAAGCTTCGCTACGTTTTTAAGCAGAAGGGCCTGCAGCCCGCCGATCCCGTTTTCGCGCATCGCTGCGTAGTCTTCGCGCGACTTGTGCAGCATGTTGAACAGCGACATGTTGCTGGCACCGCCAACGCGCATTCGCACCAGCACCTCCGGCACATACGCCGCCCTGACTCGCCCGCGCCAGAGAATACGCAACATATTCTCATAGTCGGCGGCGATCTTGTAACGGGTGTCGAACGCGCCCAGCCGTTGATAAATGTCCTTGCGTACATAGAAGGTCGGATGCGGCGGCATCCAGCCGTGCGTCAGGTGGTTGCGTTGATACTCGCCGGCGCGCCAGTAGCGCACGACGCGCGAGGTATCGGATTTCCGGACATACACCAAGTCGCCGTAGACGGCGCCCACGTCCGGATCGTCGAACGCTGCGGCGATGCGATCGAGCGCCCGGGGCGAGGCAAATTCGTCGTCGGCATGCATGAACCCAATGACATCGCCCGATGCCATTCGTATTCCCTTGTTGAGTGCGTCGTAGATGCCGCGGTCTGGCTCCGACACCATCTTTGCGATGCCGGCCTTGTGCGTATCCAGGACGGCCAAGCTTCCATCGGTCGAACCTCCGTCAACGACGATGTGCTCGACCGCGCCCCACCGCTGACCGTGAACCGAGCGCAGGGCCGCGTCCAAGGTTTTGGCTCGATTCAAAACAGCAGTAATGACGGAGATATGTAATGACATGTGACAATCACATCAGTATGTGACATTCATATCATAGCCAGCGCGATCCATCCTGCAAACTCTTTGACCCCTTTCGTTACATATAACAGGCTTTCCAGTGAAGGAAGCCACAGTTTCCAGTCATCTGTTATGGAGTTAGCGTTTACATCTGTAGAAGCCGGTATTAATTCGGGACCGGCACCGGCCCATACCTTTTGAAATGTTTTGACGGCACGCGGCATGTGTTGCGCCGAAGTCACCAGCAGGACTTTCTGTGCGCCAATCGTCCGCAGCTCCGCCAACACATTTGCGGCGTTCTCGCGCGTGTTGCGGCTGCGGGTCTCGCGACGAATTGCCGCCGGCGGCACACCCAATTCGGCCAACATCCCGGCGATGACGTCGCCTTCAGGCTGCAGCGTTTCGGACCCTGGCTGGTTGCCACCGACCACGACGATCCATTTCGCCTTGCCCGCACGAAAGAGCGCTGCGGCGTGCCAGACCCGGCCTGCGGCTGGACCGAGCTGGAAGTGGGGCCGGCGCGGCGGGTCGGGTGCGACCAGCGCGCCCCCCAGAAGCACGATCGCGTCCGCAGTCGGTGTGGCCTCCACGCTGAGCGCTGGATAGCGCTCTTCCAGCACGCCGGCGATCGCCCGAGCGAGCGCAGGCGTGGACGCGGCCCATAGCAATGCGAAACCCAGGCAGGCGAGACCGAGCGCCCAGCGCCGCCGGCGCAACGCAAAGCAAGCGCCTGCAGCTATCCACAGCCCCAGCGTCAGGGTCAATGGCGCCAGCACGTAGCCGCCCAGCTTGGTCAGCTCAAACACGCGGGTCGGCCGCATTGCGGCGCACGAGACGGTTGCCCAGGACCAGCAGGTCCATCTTCGTGCGCAGAAAACAATCGAGTGCTTCCGCGGGCGTGCACACCACCGGCTCGTTCTCGTTGAACGAGGTATTGAGGACCATGGGCACGCCCGTGAGCTCGCGAAAAGCGGTGATCAAGGCGTGGTACTTCGGATTGGCCTCGCGCGACACGGTCTGCAAGCGGCCCGAACCGTCCACGTGCCTCACGGCCGGGATCTGGGGACGCTTGTCGGCGCGGATCGGATAGACCTGCATCATGAATGGCACGTCCCCGTCGAGCTCGAACCATTCGGGAACGGCTTCGCGCAAGACCGACGGCGCGAACGGGCGGAACGATTCACGGCGCTTGATCTTCAGGTTCAGGATGTCCTTCATGTCGGCCCGCCGCGGATCGCCGAGGATCGATCGGTTACCCAAGGCGCGGGGGCCCCACTCCATTCGGCCCTGGAACCAGCCAACCACCTGACCGTCGGCAATGGCCGCGGCAGCCTGGCTGCACAGCTCACCCTGATCCGGCACATGGCGCAGTTCGCAGCCTTGCGCGGCAATCTCGTCTGCGCGCAGCGTCAGCAGTTCATCGATCGCGTCGTCTGCAAACTCCGGGCCCCAGTACGCGTGGTCGTGCGCCGCACCGCGGGCGCCCCCGCCCGCGTGCCACACGGCATAGGCCGCGCCCACCGCCCCGCCCGCGTCACCGGCGGCAGACTGCACGTAGATCTGCTTGAACGGCGTGCGCAGCGTCACCTTGCCGTTGGCCACCGAGTTCATACCGCAGCCACCGGCGATCGCCACCGCATCCAGCTGATGGCGAGCATGCAACGCGTTGAGCAGATGAAAGAACGCTTCCTCGTACATGGCCTGCGCCGAACGCGCCATGTCCTTGTGGCGTTGCGTCAGCGGCTCGTCAGGCCCGCGCGCAGGCCCCAGCAAGGCGCAGAGTGCCGGCGCGTAGAGCGTGCCGACCTGCGGGCTGCCGCCACTCCACTGGTAGTCGATCTTTTCGCGGTGGTGCCTGAAGCAGTCCAGATTGAGCCGGAAACTGCCATCCGATTGCAGCAGAACGATCTGGCGCATCTGCGCCATGAACTCGGGTTGGCCATAGGGCGCCAGGCCCATGACCTTGTACTCGTCCCCGTAGTTAGGAAAGCCGATGAACTGCGTGATGGCTTGGTAGAACACCCCCAGTGAGTGCGGAAAGTAGACGCGGCCTTCGACGTCGATGCGCGTACCGCGTGCCACGCCCCAGGCGGCACTTGCGAAGTCGCCGAAACCGTCCACTGACACCACCACGGCTTGGTCGAACGGCGACACATGGAACGCCGACGACAAGTGCGCCATGTGGTGCTCGACTGCATGCACCGCGGCTCGCACCGGCTGGCCCGGGAACGCCTGCGCCAGTTGTTCATGGACGCCCGCTCGCTCGCGCTTGTTGCGGATGCGATCCAGCACCAGCCGCAGATCGGGCCGCTGCCGGACCATGAAAGCGAGCTTTTTGCCCAAGTGCGCGCGCGGATCCTGGTTGAGGGCGATGTGGTCGATGTCGGCCAACTGCACGCCGGCTTGTGCAAGACACCAAGCGATGGCTTGGGAGGGAAAGCCGGCCCAGTGCTTGATTCGCCGGAACCGCTCCTCCTCCGCAGCGGCCAGCATTACACCGTCGCGAACCAGGCAGGCAGCGGCGTCTCCGTGAAAAGCGTTCAGACCAAGAATCAGCGTCATTTGCCTGCCTTCCCGTCGGCAGCCGAATCGGGGTGAGCTTGCATTGGCGGGGCCTCCGTTGCGTCCGTTCGACATAGCACCTGCGTGGTTTGGCGCACGTGATGGAGTTGCCGCGACGAGAACAACACCAACCCTGTTCTGTTAGCGGCGAGCGCGGCACTTAAAAGTTGTGGCACAAGTCGTTCCAGGTCCGCCAGGTCCGTGTCCAAAAGAGTCGCCCATCTGTCGCGCTCGACCGGTGGCAGGGAGGGCAAGGCCCGCGTGAAGCCGGAAATCGCACCGTGGGTCACCACGAATGGCGCGGCGCACGCGGGCGGCGCATCGAGCGGACACCACTCGAACTGGGCCACCGGCGTGGCAATGCCGCTGGCCGTCGCGGCGTCGATTTTGACGCGTGCGCTACCCAAGCCCCAGTTGCCGACCGTGCCGTCAGCGACCAGACGATCCATCTCGCGCCGCACATCGTCAGTCAGGTCGCGATCCGTGCCTTCGTGCAGCAAAAAGATATCGATGTGGTCCCTGCGCAAGTTCCGCAAGCTCTCGTGCAACGACCGACGCATCGCTTCCGGTGAATAGGGGCCTGGACCTTGACGGGCCGCCCCGCTGTCGCTGCGCGGCAGCGCGCGCAACAGGTGTCTTTTCAAGCCCGGCGCTAACTTGACGAGCGGCTTGCCGGCCGCTCGCGCCAATTCCCAAAGCCCCTTTGCCTTGGGCGGCCGCAGACCAAACTTCGTTGTCACCGTCACATCCTCGTGGGCGGCGAGAAACTCGCCAACCACGGCCTCGGCATAGCCGAGACCGTACAGAGGCGCCGTATCGATGTGCCGGATGCCGCAGTCATACGCCGTCTCAAGCAGCCGGAGGGACTGCGAGCGCGAAAACCAGCCTCCATGCAGGCCGGCAGTGCCGAAGCCCAATCGTGTCGTGGCCCGACTCCCTCCCGGCAAGGTGATCAGTTGCACGCGCGGTCCTGCCTCGTCAGATGACCCGCCAGGCGAACGGCGAGCGCAATCGCCGTGTGCGTAGGATTGGCAAAACCGCCCGTCGGAAAAACGGCGCAGCCACAGATGAATGCATTCTCGCAGTGAAACATTTTCAAGTCGGAGTCAACCACGCCGTCTGCCGACGTGGCGGCGGCGCGTGCCGTCCCCATGTGATGATAGTTGTCCCATCCCCGCGCGAGAAAGGCCTTGTCTTCCCGGTCCAGATCCGGCTCCAGCACAACTTGGGCCAAGCCGGCGGCCTCGAACGCGGCCTTCACGGTGACGCTGAATTGGCGAATGGCGGAGAGCTCTTCTTCTCCCAGTTCCCAGTTCAACGCGGCGCGGCGCATGCCCAAGGCATCGCGGCTGTCCGTCAAGGTGACTCGACTCGAGGCGCGCGGAAGTTGTTCGCAAAACGCGATCAGCCGAATGCCCAGGTCACTGGGGTTGTAAGCCCGCCCTCGGGTCAAGTAGCGCCACGACTGGCGCAGCAGATAAGGCAAACTGGATGAAGACACGCGAATCGCATCGATCAGCCTGCCCGCCGAGGGCTTTTGAACAAGGGCGCGCAGGGACGTCCGGGTCCGCATGACCTCATCGGAAGATCTCGTCTTGAAGAGGAGCAGCCCCCCTACGCTCAGGCTGCGCAGCTCCCGCTGGCGGGCTTCATCGAGATGGAATCTTGGCTGATAGCGAAAGCCCCGCAGGTAGATCATGTCCATCACCTGATGAATGCGACGTTCGCTGACCGGGATGACGTCCGCGCATTCGAAGGTGGGGTGGTCCTGAAAGTATTGCCCCAGCCGTGAACCGGGCCCGGCCCAGGGCGGTTGCTCGTTCTGCTCGGTGGGTTGCAGCAGCAACCGCGCAGTCTCGATGGCGCCGCCGCAAAAGACAAAGCGCTGGGCGCGGACTCGCACGCTCGACCCTCCCATACTCTTTGCACAGACCGAATCGATGCGATCCTTGTCGGTGTTGACGCAGGTGACGGTCGCGTGCAAGACGCAATGCACCAACTCGGATGCACGAATTTCCGCCGCGTGCAACTCGGCGAAATTGGGCTGGGGACACCAGCGTGAAAACCGCATGTCCAGCCCCCCCAGACCGGAATCCGGCGCGGCAATGATCTGCATCAAACGCTCGTCGCCGCCTTCGCTGCCCGTCATCCCTTCGAGGGCGTATGCCTGCTCGTAATACGGCTCCAACTCCCGAAGCGAGATGGGCCATCCGCTGCCGGGAATCCAATCCCGCGTTTCAAAGTTGATCGGCTCGTACGGGAGCAACTGGCCGCCCCACCGCGTCGAGGAGCCGCCAAGCGCCCGAAAGCGGCCCTGATGGATTCCCAGGTGGGTGCGCCCGACAATATCGGCTTGGTTGAGTGTTTGTACTTCGTCTTCGACCAGCGCTCCGCCCGATTCGAGCAAGCAGACGCGCTGTCCCGCTCGGCCCAACAGCAGCGCAAGCGCGATGCCTACCGGCCCCGCCCCGACGACGCAAACATCGGCCGAAATCTCATCGACTCCGAGGTCCGTGATTTCCGAAATCATGAGCAGTAGGCCATCACACGTTCTGCGACTTAGTTCGAGCTGTCGCGGGCCAGCGCCCGCTCGATCAGCCTGACGCTCAAAATGGATTCCGCAATGCCACGCTGGAGGGCGTACAGGATTCCACGCCGGCCATCGAGCAGCCCGCGGCCCACCGTGAGGCAGTACAGCGGCACCAGCCAGGGCGTGATCAGCACCATTCGGCGAAGCCGATCGCGCCAGCCGAGCAGCGGCCAGGGCGTAGCGAGCAGCATGTCGCATTCGAGGCGAGCGTAGCGGTCCTGCGCGGCGAGCCACGACGCCAAGGGCTTGCGATCGTCATGCAGCAATGCGATGTCCAACGTACCGGACGGACCAGGTGCGACCAGCCGCTGGGTGTGGCCGTCCTGCACGTAGTGGGCGCCGTCGCGCCGATACAGCACCATCACAGGCGGATAAAGCGAGCCAGACAGCGGCTTTCCGTCGACGCAATACCGAAAGCGCGCCCAATAACCGCGCAGGGCGACAGGGGGCTCCAGCGCCGCGATCTCGTGCACCAGCGACGCGGGAAGCAAATAGTCGGCATCGAGCGCAAGCACCCATTCGCTGGCAATTCCGCACGCGGTGAGTCCATGGTTCCATTGCGCGGCGTGGTTGTCGAAGGGACGCGAGCACACGCGCACGTTGAGATAGCACGCGGCGATCTCCAGCGTGGCATCGGTGCTGCCGCTGTCGAGAACGACCACCCTGGGAAACGCCCGCAGCGCATCGAGCGTGCGTGCGAGGTTGGCTTCCTCGTTCCAGGTGAGGATCAGGACTTCAACGCGGGCGAGAAAACTCATTGGAGCCGTTCAGGATGTCCGCATAGAGCTGTTTCAGGCGCGCGCCCATCGCATCGACGGAAAAGCGCTCCTGCGCCAGGCGCTTGGCATTGGCTGAGATCACTTCGAGGGAGTTCCTGTCCGCGATGATACGGCGCACCCCCTCGGCGATAGAAGAAGCGTCGGGCGCGACCGCGGTGCCCGCCTGCGCGCGCACCACTTCCTTGGCAATGGCGACGCCTTCTCCCAACACGCAAGGCAGGCCAGCGGCCAGCGCCTCGGCGGCGGCGATGCCGAAGTTTTCGGAGAAAGAAGGCAGGACGAATACGTCCGCCTCGGCGAATGCCGCCGCCTTGTCCGTGCCTTGCAGGTGGCCCAGCCAAGTGACACGTTCGGCGACACCGAGCGCTTGGGCGCGGGCCTTGAGTTGCGCAACGTAGCCGGTCTCGCCATCGCCCACCACTTGCAATCGCAGGCCCGGCGTGTCGTGCTGCAACAGGGCAACCGCGGCCAGCAAGCCCTCGACATTCTTCTTGGCGTCGAGCCGGGAAAGAAAGAGAAGCCGGGGAAAGGGGCCGGTGGAAACGAGGCCACGGACTGTGGCGGGACCCGCGTCGACGCCCAGTGGAATCACGACGGCTTTCATCTCGATCCCCAGCAGGGCAGCCTCGGCCGCCTCTGCCTCACTGGTGAAATGCACGGCTGCGGCTTGGCGCAGCAGCGGAGCCTCGACCCATCGCATGGACAGGTTCTTCAGCCGCGGCCGGCGCTGCGTCAGCCCCCAGCCGTTGAGCGTGCCGAGGGGGCGCACGACATAGGGAACCCCGGCGCGGCGCGCCGCGGCTGAGGCCGCCCACGTCGTGAAGGAGAACAGCGCGTGGATGTGTACCAGGTCGAAGCGGCCGACTTCGCGCCTGACCCAGTGTGCGAAGGCCGGCGCCGGCTTGTAGAACTCCATGCGCTTGGCGAAGTACCAGTGGGTGGCGCCGTTCTCCTGCAGCGGTGCGCCCAACGCCTTGCCGTTGCGATGGCCCGGCCCGTCGTCGTTGGTGGTGGCAGTCTCTACGTCAACACCCTGCGCCGCCAAAGCCCGCTCCATGGCCGCGAGCGCGGCGGTGGGTCCTCCGTGTACGGGCGAAAGAGAGGGAATCACATGCAGGACTTTCACCGCGCCCCCAGCACGCAGTCAACTGCTTGCAGAGTGCCGCGGACCGATCTTTCGACCGAGTAGTCCCGCAGCACACGCTCACGAGCGCTCTGGCCCATGGCAAGCAGCCGCTCCGGTCGCGACGCGAGATCCACCATGCGGTCGGCTAAAGCGGCGGTGTCGCCGAACGGAAACACGGCGCCGGTGACACCGCCCGTCACGAGATCAGCCGCACACCCGACGCGGTCGCTGACGATTGCGGGTTTGCCGCAGGCCATCGCCTCGTTGACCACCAGACCCCAGGTCTCGCCGAAGTCGGACGGCAGTACCAGGCAGTCGGCGGCGACATAGGCAAGCGGTATTTCGGTCTGGTTGAGAAAACCGGCGAATGTGACGGGCAGCTCGTGGGTGGCGACATAGGACTGGGCCTCGGTCATCAGCTCGCCCGTCCCCACGACCAGCAAGTGCAATCGCGGCCCGGGTTTGCTGGTCGCCCGGCGCAATGCCGCCAACAAATCCAGGATGCGTTTTTTTGGCTCGAGCTTGCCGGCGTAGCAAAAGCACACTGCGTCGTCCGGAACAGCCCAGCGCTGGCGCAACAGCGCGCGCCGGGGCCCACCGTCGGCCGCAGCCGCGGCGAAGCGCGCGTTGTCGACAAAGTAGGGCGTGTCAAAAAGTCGTGCCGGCGCTACGCCGTATCCGAGATAGAAGTCGCGGCTGGCCGTCCCGATCGGAAGAAACGCAGCGCACCGGCCCAGCAGCAGTCGGTGCAGTACCCGCGCATACCAGGGCCTCTCGCGCAGCGCGTTGGATTCACCGCGCATCACCACGGGAACTCCCGACCACCATGCGGCGGCGAGCATTTGGACGAGTGGCCAAACGTGCCAACCTGTGAGGAGCACCACATCGGGATCGAGTTCGCGCAACAGGCGAAGGGGATGCGCGAGACGGGCCGAGAAGAATCCGTGCGAACCGCCGCGGCCGCGCATATCGGGCGCGAGCTGCGACCGGTAGCCTTCGAGGACGGGGACATCCCATTCGAAGGCGACGCCGAAGCCCCTTCCTTGCTGGACCGCGTCGGGCTGCTGGATGAACAGGACGCTGAAGTCGATGCCAGGTGAACTTGCCAACGCCCGGAACCAGGGTGCCTGATACTGGATCGGGTGCGAGGCCACCGCGACGACGCGCGGCGTGCTCACCGCTTTGCTCGCCCGGTGGCGGGGAAGAAGGGCTGGGGCATCGTCATCGGTTGGGTCACGCTCGAGCCGAATGCGGGCTGCAGCGGTGCGCCACGGCGTCGGCGAGCGCCGTCGCCTTGCGCCGCGAGCACGGGCATGGCCAGCAGAAAACCAAGGCACCAACCCAGAATCAATAGAACAAAAAGATCGCTGTAGGCTTGTGTAGCCACGCTGAAGGCGGCCGCGTTGGCTACCAGAAACGATACGAACCCGTACGCCATTCGGGTGTGTGGAGCGGAAATTTGCGCGGTCATGACCAGCAGCCGATAGACATGCTTGCCAAGCGCGATCAGCAGCCAGACTGACATGAAGAGACCGGGCAGTCCCAGCTCCATGGCAATTTTGCCAAGGCCGCCTTCGGACGAGCCGCGGTTGATGTTGTGTTTCTCGGCGACATCGCTGGTGCCTTGACTTCCGGTTCCCAATCCCGCTCCCAGCCAGCCGAAGTTGTTCAAGGCAGACACCACTGGAGCCACGCCAAGGTCATTGACGCGCGCTGGAAGGTCTGCGAATACCGATTGGCCGCGCACGGCGTAACCTTCAATTCGCTGCGCGTTTTCGACATACGTCGTTTTGCTGGCGGACCGCTGAACCAGGTCGGGGGCGACGAAACCAACGATAGCGATGTAACCGATGGCGCCGGCGGCGAGTACCGCAACCGCGAGTCGGGCCATGCCGCGCTGTAGCCACGCCACTAGAAACACATAGACACTGATGAACACCGTGATCTCGACCAGCATCTTGCGCCGGCCCGTCAGGATGCCCAGGCTCACCAGCAAGGCGATCATGCCCAGGGCGACGACAACCCGAATCAGCGTGGGCTTCTTTCCCATCGACAGCATGAAGACAAAGCAAGCGATGGCCGCGGTGTGCCAGGCCGCGATTTCGGAGGCGCGAAAAAATCCGGAATAGGCCTTGAGCACCGTGCCCACGTCATAGATGATTTGGCCTTCACCGATCTCTCCAAGCAGGGGCGACTGCATGCCTATGTATTCCAGATAGACGCCGGACAGTGAAACGAGGGCGATCGCGACGTAGACCAGCATCCAGCGGCGCACACCCGACGCCCCGCGGCGCGTGGCGAATTGGTAGGCCAGCACGACCGCCGGGATCGGCGACAGCCATACCAGCAAGCCGATGAATGACATGAACGCGCTGCCGTAGGCAATGAAGGAATGGAAAGCCTGCGCCAGCACGAGCGCAACGAAGATGGTGAACGGGACTTTGAGATTCTCGCGCCATCCGCCGATCGCCGAGGGACTGAGCGGCACTCGGACCAGGGCGGCCCGCAGCCAGGCGACAGCGAAGACCACGCCCACCAGCCCCACGTAGTACACGGGTTGGTTCGGTGCGAGTTTGCGCAGCGGATCCTGGGCAATCCCCATCAGGACGCACATGTACATGCCCTGCCGCCAGTCCAGCATGGCGATGAGCCCAACCACCAGGAGAATGGCGATGGTCAATTCGGTCATGGAACACTTTTGCGGTGAACAGCGACGACGTACCGGGGCCCGCGCGCAAACAACACCGCCGCCCAGCACATCCCCGCCAGTTCTGCCATGAGGGTGGCGGGAATTCGCCAAGGATGGCGCAGATGATATCGAGTGGCGATGGCCGCGAACGGCCGCTTCACAAACTCACGCGCGACACCCGCGCGCAGCGCGAAGTAGTACGCGCCGACGGCGTGATCCGGGCGCCACGTTGTGAGGTGCTCGCCGTAGCTGCGCGTGCCACCCGCACCTGCCTTGAGGTGGTGCAGGCACGCAGCGGGCTCGAAGAAAATGCTCCGCCCTCCGGCACGAAAGCGGTGCGCAAACTCCGCCTCGAATCGGTAAGCAACCTTCACGAAGTTCTCGTCGAATCCACCGAGCCGAATCGCCACCGCCTTGCTCACGGAAAAATTGCACCCAATGAATTCATTGATCAGTGCACGCTCTTTGCTCGCAAAGTGGAAAGGCCCCTCCCGGCCGTACTCGACGCCCTCCTGCCAAGGCTGAATGACGCGACCGGCAACGAGGCCGTCGGGGTGAAGCGCGTGCGCGTCCACGTGGCGCACGAGCAGGTCCGGCTCAGGTCGAATGTCGTCATCGAAGAAGAGCACCAGATCATGGGTCGCTTGGCGCAGCCCCTCGTTCATCGCACACGGGATGGATGGCGTGGGCAAGCGCATCCATCGGATGTCGCCGCCGGCGTGCAGGGCGCTCAAACTTCGGTCCGTGGCTGCGTCGTGCGACTCGCTTTGATCCAACACGAGTATTTCGGCCGCACGGGGACGCAGTGCAAGCAAAAACTCCAGCGTCTCGACCAGCACCCGCTCGCGACGGTAGGTCGGGATGGCAACGGTGACGGGCAGGATGTTGTCCATAGTGATTCAGTGACGCTCACCGATTGGCCGGGCGGGAACACCGGCGACAACGGTATGGGCCGGCACGTCTCGCGTGACGACAGCGCCGGCGCCGACGATGGCCCCGTCGCCAATTGTGACGCCGGGCAGCACGACGGCGTTTGCACCCAGCCAAACATCATTTCCGATGCGTACCGCCCGGCTCTCCTGGCCTTGCTCATCGATGCGCTGCCCCCTGGCATGCCTGTGGGCGTGATCGGTGATGAAGCAGCCCGGAGCAATCAGCACATGGTCGCCAATCTCCAGCCGCAGGGCGACGTCCAGCTCAACGCCGAAACCGATGAACGAGGCCGCGCCGATGGAAAGATGCGCGCCGTCGGCCACGATCTTGACGTGGACGTTGTGCTCCAGTTGGACCCGCGACCCCATGGCAAGCAGCCAAGGGCGCTCCACCACGCTGCGCGCTCCGACGCGCACTTTGGCGCCCACCGCCGCGCCACGCAACCGCCACCCGATAGCGCGCAAACGGTCCGCGGCAGCGCGGGCCACTGGCCCGAAGCGCGCTTCAATACGTGCGACTGGCGTCACAGCGGCGCCCTTCCGGTCACCAGGAGTTGGTGGGTTAAGCGGCGACCAATCCAGGGCGCGCCAATAACCAGCCGGTCTATTGCGCGCAGGATACCGGCCGGCACGATGCCGTGCAGATAGCGAAGTTTCATGTGACCCGAAATCATTGGCGTCTCAAAGAACCGGCGCTGCACATCGCCAAAGCCGGCGGCTCCGAACAGCGCGACCAGTTCCTCTGCGCCATAGGCGAAGAAGTGGCCATCCCCGTCCGCAGTGAACTGCAGATGCTCCCACTGGCGCGGGTCGCCAAGCTCGGCGAACGAAGGCAACCCGTTGCGCACGTATTCGCCATTGGGCGTGGTGACCACGAGCTTTCCGCCCGGCCGCAGATTTTTACGTAGGCGATCCAAGAATTGCGCCGGATA